>CAZWLP010000030.1:0-29715 GCA_964634565.1 uncultured Rikenellaceae bacterium
TTAATTTGTTTCTATATTTGTATCCATGTTAACGGGCGAGTTTATTGATAAATTACTTAGCTGGAGAAAAAGAAATATTTCCGACAGGGCTTTCGTATTGGTTTTAAGTGTAATTGTTGGTTTTATTGTTGGATTGGCGGCTGTTGTCATAAAGAATCTTGTGCATTTCATTCAGGAGCTTGTTCGCAAAGGTTTCACCTTTGAAGGATATAATATCTTTTTGCTTGTTTTGCCTATTATCGGAGTACTGGCTACAGTAATCTTTACAAGGTATATACTGAAAAGAAATGTCGGACATGGTATTCCAAGTGTTCTCTATGCTATATCCAAAACAAACGGCAGGATTAAGCCCCATAATATGTTTTCTTCGATTGTAAGTAGCGCTCTTACAGTTGGATTTGGCGGATCTGTCGGACTGGAGGGTCCTACTGTTGCTACAGGTGCGGCTATCGGATCGAATATAGGACGATATCTTAAATTAAGCTATAAGCAGATTCTTACAATGCTTGGCTGTGCTTCAGCCGGAGCGATGTCTGCAATTTTCAAAGCCCCTATTGCCGGAACAATCTTTGCTCTTGAGGTTATTATGTTAAATCTCACAATGTCATCACTTGTTCCTCTTTTGATTTCAAGTGTTACGGCAGCCTTAACTTCATATCTTTTCCTGGGGCAGAATGTACTGTATAATTTCACTCTTGTAGAGGGATTTTCAATGTCAGATACACCATTCTATCTATTGCTTGGTTTGTTTACTGGTCTGGCATCTGTCTATTTTACCAGGATGTATATATTTATTTCAAGGAGATTTGAACTGGTAAAAGGTTGGGGTAACAGGTTGCTTGCCGGCGGATTATTGCTCGGTGTTATGATATTCCTTGTGCCCTCTCTTTATGGTGAAGGTTATTCCGGTATTAATAATGCCCTTAATGGAAATTACGATTACCTGTTTCAGGATTCAATTTATTATGGGTTTAAGGATAATTTTGTTCTGTTGATCGGAGTGCTCATATTCCTGATTATTTTTAAGGTTGTTGCTACTTCTGTAACATTCAGTTCAGGCGGTGTAGGTGGTATCTTTGCCCCAACATTATTTATGGGTGCTCATGCAGGCCTTCTATTCGCAGTTGTAGTAAACTGGATGGGCTTTGACCTGGAAATAAGCAACTTCGTACTTGTTGCGATGGCCGGGATGATAGCCGGAGTTATTCATGCGCCTCTTACAGCTATATTCCTGATAGCAGAGATTTCAGGAGGATATGCTCTTCTTATGCCTCTAATGATTACTGCTACAATATCCTATCTGGTTACCCGTATTTTTGTAAATAATTCAGTTTATACATACCAGCTTGCAAAGAGGGGTGAACTTATAACCCACGATAAAGACAAGGCTGCTCTTACCCTGATGGATGTAGGTAGTCTTATTGAAAATAATTTCAATACAATTCATCCTGATGCTACACTTGGTGACCTGGTTGAGGTTATTTCACATAGCGTAAGGAACGTTTTTCCTGTTGTCGACAAAGAGAATAACTTCCTGGGTGTTGTATGGGTTAATGATATAAGACATATTGTTTTTAAGCCCGAATTATATGATGATACATATGTCAGAGACCTGATGTTTATGCCGTCACCAACAGTTTCGCCGGATGAATCGATGGAAGATGTTGCATATAAATTCCAGACATCATCACACTATAATCTGCCTGTAATAGATAAAGGACGATATGTTGGATTTGTTTCAAGGGCTAATGTGTTCTCTGAATACAGGTCGATGATCAAGAATTTCATGTCAGATTAATTTGGATTTTTTAAAGGATGAAGCTTTCGATAATAATCAGGAAATTTCTTAAGTGGAGAGTTGAAAATGTAGATCATAGAAGGTTTCTCTATATTCTTAGCTTTGTTGTTGGACTGTTGAGTGCACTCGCTGCAGTAGTACTTAAAAACAGTATTCATTATATAGCTAATAGTCTTACTATCTGGTTTGAAGGATCATGGAACTACCTTTACCTCGCCTATCCGCTAATCGGGATTGCCCTTACATATATCTTTGTCAGATTTATAGTAAAAGATAAGATAGGCCATGGAATCAGCCGGATTTTATATGCTATGTCGAGGAAAAACAGCAAGATAAAATCTCATAATAACTGGACATCAATTGTGGCCAGTACCCTTACAATCGGCTTTGGTGGTTCAGTAGGAGCTGAAGCTCCGATTGTGCTTACAGGTGCGTCGATCGGATCCAATATCGGTCGGTTGATGAAAATGAATTACAGGAATGTTACTCTTCTTGTAGGATGTGGGGCAGCTGGTGCGGTTTCAGGTATCTTTAATGCCCCAATAGCCGGAATCGTATTTACTCTGGAAATATTGATGCTCGACCTTACTGTAGCCTCCATTGTACCCTTGCTTATTTCATCAGTCACAGCAACCACTGTTTCATATTTTTTGATGGGCAAGGGATCAATGTTCGACTTTAATATGACAGAGTCCTTTACTCTTGGAACTATTCCCTGGTTTATCGTTCTGGCTTTTTTCTCAGCTTTAATATCGCTGTACTTTACCCGTACAACAATGCTGATTGAAGGCTTGTATGATAAAATTAAGAATGAATATCTGAGACTGATAACCGGAGGTCTTATACTGGGAGTTCTGATTCTTATTCTTCCTCCATTATACGGAGAAGGGTACACTACAATTAATTCATTACTTAATGGCAGTACCGAAGACCTTTTTAAAAATGTAATTATATTTCCAGGACAAAGTGGAAATGTTTGGTTTATACTTATCTTCCTTACAGCCCTGAGTCTGCTTAAATCCATAGCCAGCAGTTCAACCAATGGAGCAGGAGGTGTTGGTGGTATTTTTGCTCCTTCATTATTTATTGGCGGGGTGAATGGATTCTTCGTAGCCCGACTTATAAATACCCTTTTTGATACCGGCCTTTCTGAAAGTAATTTTGCCCTCGTTGGCATGGCAGGGGTAATGGCAGGTATTATGCATGCACCTCTTACAGCTATATTCCTGATCGCTGAAATTACCGGAGGCTATGGCATGTTAATACCACTGATTATTACCTCTACACTGTCATATATGATGGTAATAAGGTTTGATAAGCACTCAATTTATCATACCAGACTTGCCCGCAGAGGTGAACTTCTTACCCACCATAAGGATAAGGCTGTGTTAGCACTGTTGGATTGGAGTAAGGAAATAGAGACCGATCTTCTTACTGTAAAGTCGACAGACACACTTGGCTCACTGGTTGATGTAATATCAAGATCCAGACGAAACATCTTTCCTGTTGTTGATGAATATGGTATACTCGAGGGAGTAGTATTGCTTGATAGTGTAAGAGAAATAATGTTTAACAGGGATGAGTACGAAGATACCGTTGTTAACGACCTGATGGTTATGCCTCCGTCGTATATCGAAAAAAACGACCGGGTTGAGGCTGTAATGAATACTTTCAGAAAGACAGGGGCATGGAACCTCCCAGTGCTGGATGGTGGAAGGTATATTGGCTTTCTTTCTAAATCCAGAATATTCAGTACTTATCGGGAACTCCTGATGGAAGTCTCCGAAGATTAACAAAAAAAGCCCGTCTTTGCAGACGGACTTTTTTTTAATCTGGTGACTCAGCTGAGGTTCGAACTCAGGACCCCATCCTTAAAAGGGATGTGCTCTACCAGCTGAGCTACTGAGTCTCCTGTTTTCCTTTTATAAAAGGCGATGCAAAATTAATTAAATCTTTTAGAAATTCAAATCCTGAATATTATAAAATCATAATATTTGCTTTCATCAATTTGATGTATGAAAATTACAGCTTTTAAGACCAGGTCTTATATCAATTATAGGGCTTGAGAATCAGGGTATTCTTCTCTTAACAGAGCATATATGATACTATCTCTGATAATATCATTTTTAATTATACTATTCTTTAGCCTGGCCTCTTTTCTGAATCCTGCTTTTTCGAGGGCCTTTTGAGAAGCTATGTTATCGGCATATGTTTCGGCGTATATTCTAATTGTATCGAAGTTATCGAAAATATACTTTACAATAAGTAATATAGAAGTTGTCGCAATACCTTTGCCCCAGTACTCTTCTGCAAGCCAGTATCCTATTTCCACATTCATCCTGTAAACATCATTCTTGAATATAGCACCAATACTTCCAATAGCCAGTCCGTTAATATCTATCGCAAAAAGTTTGGCCGACTGGTCATCATTAATTGCGGCCTGGATATAGTTATTTGCATCTTTGATGGTGTAGGGGTAGGGGAATGCATCGCGGAGATTATCGGCTATCTTCTTACTGTTGGCAAATGTTGCCAGTTGAGGAGCGTCTGAGAGATCCCATTTTCTGATTATAATATTTTCCCTCTTGTCCATATTAATTTGCACTGCATATCTGATCAGCAAGTCCGATGCCAGCTTCTTCATATAGATTTAAGGCAAAATTCACTCCTCTCTTCCTTAGGTCCTCGAGTTCATCTTCGTGTCTTCCTGTTGCGTAGATTCTTCCGTTATAGTTGACCGATTTTAATTTTTCTATTGAGTAAATATTTGATTTATGGTCTTCCATGCAAAGAACTACCATTTTGACCTGCTGTTTTTCTTTCTGCATCTCGTTAACCATCTCCCAGAATTCCAGATCTGTTGCATCATCCTTTATTACCTTTCTGCCCTGCAGGGAATGCATTTCAACAATTTCAGCATCATAGTCGAGTCCCAGTACTTTCTGGCGATGAGTTTCTGCAAGATGATCGTAAGTTGATGTTCCCAGCATACCCATACCAAAGATAAGTATTTCAGCATCACCAATATCTATAGTCCTGTCATATACCAGCCTGTGTTTGGTTTCAAATCTTTTCAGAAAGGATCTGAGATATGAATATATTTTATGCGAATATGAGTTCAGGGGAGACGATATTACAAAGCTCATAGATAGGGAGATAGCTATAATGCCAAGCCATTCGGGTGACAGCCAGCCTCTTGAGGCGGCAACAGCAGCAACAATAAGCCCGAATTCTGAGTAGTTTGCGAGGCTTAATGATGCAAAATACGAAGTACGTGCTCTAAGCCCGTAGCGTGTAAATACAAGGTAATTAATAATCACTTTAAAATTTATAGCCAGAGCTATAAAGAATGATACCAGAATTAGATTTACACTAAGGCTTACTTTCAAACCTATTGTAAGGAAAAAGCCGATCAAAAATATGTCTTTGAAATTTAAGAGGGATGAAGCCATCTCTTTCGCTTTTGGATGACTCGAAACAAGCATACCAAGAACCAGTGCTCCCAGATCGGGTTTAAGTCCGACCAGTTTAAACATTTCGGCCCCTGGTATTAATGCCAGGAAAAAACCAAATAATACAAGTAATTCGCCGTGACCTATCCGGTTCATTATAATAAAGGCCAGCGGCCTGATTATGATCAGGGCTACAGGAAGTGCAAATACCAGTGGGTCGGGTAGTTTTTCTGAGGCTGCCACAAGGAATATTACGGCTATAAGGTCCTGGATAATCAGGATTCCAACTGCAGTTATACCATGAAGTGAACTATTTTCACCCCTTTCGTCAAGAACTTTAACAGCAAAAACGGTACTTGAAAAACTCAGCGCGAAGGCAATTATAAGAACCTGTTTTATGGTTAACTGACTTATGTGTTGGATATCAGATAGAGCAAGCAGGAACAGTATTATACCAAATAGAAGTGTTATCAGAGACATCTGTACAATAGCCCCTGTACTTACTTCCGGTTTAATAAGGTTTTTAAGTTTTAATTTTAATCCGATAGTAAAAAGCAGCAGAGTTACACCAAGATCGGATATGACTTCCAGGAAGTGCCCGGATTCAATATCCAGAAGATTCAGGATAAAACCAGCAAGCAGATAGCCAACCATAGGAGGCAGGCCCGTAAGGCTTATCAGGAAACCCAATGCAAATGCGACTATAAGCCATATAGGATCCATTATCGGCAGATTATTTAGTACTTTCTTCCCTGGACAGCAACTTCGAAGCCTTTCTCTTTAATAAGATTTATGGTATCCTGATTGGAGAGGGCCGGGTTACTATGGTTCAGGTGTATAAATATAATTTTATTTTTTGTCTGTGGCGCTTTTTCGCTGAATAAAGCCATTGTTTCAACAATAAACGGATGTGGTATGTCGCTCATATTTCTGCCAGGCAGCTCAGCATCTGAATAAAATGTACCATCAATAAAGGCTACATCAACTTTATTTACTTCTGTTACAATGTCCTTTTCCCATTTATTCCATTTGTCAATATCCGGGATAAAAAGATAATTCTTACTCACAGTATTTATCCTGTATCCTGCCGTTTCCGAATATTCGTCCCTGTGTGGAACTTCAAAAATATTTACTGTAATGTTTTCAGTAATATTTATACCTGATCCGGCTTCCAGTTTAGTTAGTGATATATTATTTAAGCTAACAAGCTGACTCCATGGTCCGTTTTTCTTCAGAAATTCAGTCATTCTGGGCAGAGCATATACCGGAACATTATCTGAGTTCATCACTTCTCTTCCCAGTTCCATAAGACCTGTGTAGTGTCCGATATGAGCATGACTTACAAAAATTGCATCCGGCAGGTAATTATATTTTCCGCCGGTAAGTTCCCTGAAAAACCGGATCTGATCGCTCATATCCGGACTGGCTTCAAAGAGAAACCATTTTTTACTCGATGGTTCCACAAGGGCCAGTGAAACAACAAAGCGTTTTAGTTCGGGATTTTCCCATGCCGCATTACAACATTCCTTCTCACATCCCAGGTGAGGATAGCCGCCATCCTGGGCAACTCCCAGTACTAATATATATGGGTTCTGTCCCCAGGCCAGTGATGCACACAAAAGAAAAGCAAGAAAGGTAATGGTAAAGCGTATTTTCCTCACATTTTAGATTTTCCCCAAAGTTAGCATTTCTGAGAATAAAACTCAACACTCAAAACTCAACACTCCGCACCTCTTATTCCATCATATAAGGGTAGCGATATTCCTTAAGGGGGATAAATGTTTCTTTTATTGTTCTGGGACTAACCCACCTTGCAAGGTTAAATTCACCACCTGCCTTATCGTTGGTACCCGATGCTCTTGAGCCTCCAAAGGGTTGAAGGCCAACTACTGCACCTGTTGGTTTATCATTGATATAGAAATTGCCTGCAGCATATCTTAATTTATTACATATTCTGGATGCCGCTATCCGGTCCTGAGAGAAAACAGCTCCTGTAAGTCCAAAGGGCGAAGTTGTGTTACATAGTTCTATTGTTTCATCCATTTCACTGTCCTTATAAACAAATATTGTAAGCACGGGCCCGAAGATTTCTTCTTCCATTGTTTTAAAATGGGGATCAGTAGTTACTATTATTGTAGGTTTTATAAAGTATCCTTCGCTCTTATCATATTCTCCGCCGGTAAGTATATAAGCCTCATTCTTGTTCTTCGCATAATCAATATACCCTGTTATCGAGTCGAAAGCTTTTTCATCGATTACAGCATTCATAAAGTTTGAAGGATCAGTTACGTCACCAAGTTTAATTTCAGATACAATATCTACAAGGAGATCTTTTGTTGCCTTCCATAAAGATTCCGGCACATACATTCTTGAAGCAGCCGAACATTTTTGTCCCTGGTACTCAAATGCACCTCTCACTGCATTATATGCAAGTTCCTCGGGGTCGGTCGATGGGTGAGCGAAAATAAAATCCTTACCACCTGTTTCACCAACTAATCTCGGGTATGATTTATAATCTGTAAGGTTTTCAGCTGCCTGAGCCCACAGGCTGTTAAAAGTCGCGTTTGAACCTGTGAAATGGATACCTGCAAGGTCGTAAGACGACATTAGCTGCTTACCAATCAGAGATCCCTGACCCGGTAAGAAATTAATAACTCCCTCCGGTAGACCTGCTTCCTCAAGTATCTTCATAATATAATAATTTGATAGCAGGGATGTAGTGGCAGGTTTCCATACTGTAGTATTTCCCATCATCACCGGGGCAGTATTAAGGTTGATAGCGATAGAGGTAAAATTAAAGGGACTTACTGCGAAAATAAATCCTTCAAGCGCCCTGTATTCCATTCTGTTGAGCTGGTTGAAGTCTGATTTTGGCTGTTTCTTATAAATATTCCCTGCATATGAAACATTATATTTCAGGAAGTCAATGCTTTCACAAACGGCATCAATCTCAGACTGGTATATATTCTTACCCTGACCCAGCATAGTCGAGGCATTTACCCTTGACCTGTATTTTGTTGCAATAAGCTCAGCTGCTTTTAAGAGTATTGAAGCCCTGATTGTCCATGGCATATTCGACCACTGACGGTGAGCTGAATTTGCTGCCTCTATGGCAAGCTTAATTTCCTTTTCTCCTGCCTTATGATAAATGGCAAGTTGTTTACGGTGATTGTGAGGTGCAGTAACAAGCCCGGTATTACCCGTGCGTATTTCTTTTCCTCCGATTATCAGCGGAATTTCAATTATTTCGCTTTCCTGGCTCTTTAACTCCTTTTCGAGAGATATTCTTTCCTTACTTCCGTTTAAATAGTCAAGTACGGGTTCATTCTCTGGTATGGGAAAGTTGTATATTGCGTTATTCATAATAGATAGTTTTGCAGATTAATAAATCACTTTCAACAAGGTGAAAGTCCCTATCTGCAAAACAAAAATCTAAATGAAATGTTTGAATAGCCCCGCAGGGTCTTTTCTCGTTCTTTCGTGCAAATCCCTTTTTCTTAATTTTTCATCCAGTAAGTCCGGATTTGCAGGATAGCCCAGTGCAATAAAGCTTGCGGGTTCAAATTCAGAAGGTGATAAATTGAAGGTGTTCAGGGTTTTTGCAATATCAAATCCACCCATCTGGTGAGCCTGCAGTCCCAGCTCTGATGCCTGTACTGCAAGAAGAGTGTTCGCAGCACCCGTATCATGCAAAGCATGCCTGTTGGGTCTGTTCTTGTACTCAAAGTTCTTTTTTGCCAGGCTAAGGATCAAGGCAGGTGCATCTTTTGCCCACTCCCTGTTTGCTTCAACAAGACAATCCAGCATAAGCCCGAATCCTGCTTCTCCCTTAAAAGAATAGTAATACATCCATGGCTGCTCATTCATGCTCGAGGGAGCCCACCTGGCTGCCTCAAATACTGTTTTGAGTATATCAGGACTTATATCTTTATTACTGAAACCAACAGGACTCCACCTGTTCCTTATTGAAGTATTAATCTTCATATTCTATATTGATAGTTAATAGTTATGCCAAAGATATAACTATACCTCCTAAAATAATAATATAGGCTGAGTACCTTATCTTATAAAGGCTTCGGGATAAATCTTCTTATCTTGCGTTTGCTGTTTTTACAACAAGGTTCCTTCCATTATGCTCCTTTTCGTTAAGAGTCTCTATGGCCTTAAGAGCATCATCGTCAGCTGGCATTTCTACAAATCCATAACCTTTTGATCGCCCTGAATACCTGTCGGTAATTATTTTTACCGATTCAACTTCTCCAAATTCAGCAAAAAGTTGTTTTAGTTCTTCTTCTTTAGTCTGGAATGAAAGATTAGCAACAAAAATATTCATAGTAGTCATTATTATGTTACTGAATAAGCCCCAAATATATGCTAAGAGGACTCTTTTCAATGAATTCTTAAGCTAAGGTATTACTTTTTTTAAAAATATTTTAAATTTTTTTCATCTTTCTTATCCGAATAAAGTGTTGTTATTGAGGGTGTTGAGATTTAGGTAAAAAATAATGTTTAATAAAAAGTAAAAAACATTAAACAAAAAGTGTATTAGTGATGTTTATCTCTCAAACAATAACTTAAAACTTAAAATTATGAAAAGATTTAGATTTATTTTTACTGCGCTCCTGATAGCCGGAGCAACAATTTTCACCTCATGTGAGAAAGACGACGAGAATACAAACGATCTTAATATGGCTGTTTCTATTGTTGATGCAGCATCGAATACAGCAGACCTGTCAATACTTGTAAGTGTTCTTAACAAGTACCCTGATCTTGTAAGTGCTCTTGGCAGCGAGTCTGGTACCTACACAGTATTTGCACCGACAAATGCGGCCTTCGAAAGACTGCTTGATGTTATAGGACAGACTTCAGCTGACGATATTCCTGAAGATGTTCTGAAATCTGTGCTTATGTATCATGTTCTCGGAACACAGGTTTTTTCAACAGACCTTTCAGACGGACTCAGTGCGGAGACCTTGAATGGTGAGAATATTGAAGTATCTATGAGTGGAATGAATTATCTTATAAATGGCGCAGGCATTAATACAGCAGACATAATGGTTGATAATGGTGTAGTACATTTGGTTAATGATGTTCTGGTTCCTCCCTCAGTGGCACAATTTGTCAATACAATTGTTGAACCTGCTTACTTTAATAAGTCATTTACAACGCTGATAGCTGCTGTAAAAGCTGCAAGTCCTTCAATACTTGAGACTCTCCTGGGAGACGGACCTTCAGGAAACGGAATGACATTATTTGCTCCTACAAATGAGGCCTTTGAAGCAGCGGGTATTACTGCCCTGCCTGACCAGGCAACTCTTGATGCAGTTCTGGCATACCACCTTATTGATGGTGTTGTTATGAGTACTGATCTTCCTGCAACCGAGGCCGCTGCTCCTTTTACTATTAATGCAGTCGGTGGTGATATATATCTCTCTAACCAGGGATCGGGTGCCTACCTTAATGGTAATAGTATGATAAGTGCTGTAGATATTGACCCTGCTAATGGTATTGGAGAGTCAAATGGTATAGTTCATGTAATCGACCAGACTCTGCTTCCTTCTTCAAAGGATCTTGTAACTATAGCTATTGAAGCTGGGTTTAACAAACTTGCAGAGGCATTAACAGAAGCTAACCTCGTTACTGCTCTGCAGGGTGATGGCCCTTTCACAGTCTTTGCTCCGACAGATGCGGCTTTTGACGCACTTTATACTGCTCTTAATGTAGACGGTCCTTCAGAAATAGACGACCAGCTTTTAAATGATGTATTGCTTTATCACGTAGCAGGACTCAGAGCTTTCTCTACTGACCTGGAAGACGGACTGGCAGTACCAACTCTTCAGGGATCAACTTTTACAGTTGGAGTAGATGCATCTGTAACTATTACTGATGGTGCCGGAAAATCTGATACAAATGTAAGCGGTGTAAATATACTTGGTACCAATGGTGTAATACATATTATTGACCAGGTTATTATGCCGGCCACAAAATAAACAGGGTTTGGATTTAAATAAAAAAAGAGCTGTCTCAGGCAGTTCTTTTTTTTGTTTAATAATTATTTATATATTTAAAACATACTTTACATGTATATGGCTGATTATAATATTAAGGATCTTGAAAAATTATCCGGCATTCTTGCTCATACAATAAGGATATGGGAGAAAAGATATAATATTTTCAGCCCCGATCGCACTGCCACCAATCGCAGAAAGTATTCTGACGATGATTTGCGTCGAATAATAAATATATCCATTCTTAACAGAAACGGATTTAAGATTTCGAAAATTGCTGCATTAAGTGATAGTGAGATTGAAGAAAAGGTAGCCTACCTTTCAACAGATACCAGCCAGACTGGTACGCAGATTGAATCCTTAATTATTGCGATGATTGAGCTTGATGAGCGCAGGTTTAATGATGTTCTTACCAGGTCGGTATTGAGCATGGGACTTGAAAATACTTTCGAAAATATTGTATTTCCTTTTCTTAAAAGAACCGGTACGCTCTGGATAACAGGATCGATTTCGCCCACCCAGGAACATTTTGTTTCAAACATAATAAGGCAGAAACTAATTGCCGCCATCGATTCTCAGTTTCATGAAATAAGTCCGGATAGTAAGAAAGTCCTGTTTTTCCTTCCGGAAAACGAGCTTCATGAGCTTGGATTATTATATCTCACTTACCTGGCACATAAGGGTGGACACAGTGTTCTCTACCTCGGACAGCTTACACCCTTTGAATCGGTTGAGTATGCAGTTGAGGCATGGGATCCTTCCGTAATTGTAACAGGAACACTAACCTCTTTTGCAAATATTGATGAACATGATTTTATTTCAAAGCTTGTCAGGTCTTTCAGGGATAAAACGATAGTGCTGACCGGATTACTTGCCTCTGTGAAGGATATCAGGTTAAAATCAAATGTATATCAGATTACTGCTGCAAGGGAGTTTGTGGATATTCTTAGCGCCCCATCAAAATAAGAGAGCCTCTATTTTATTATTTTACCTTTATTACTATGCCACTGGCCTGGAGTTTTCCTTCTGTCGTAAATCTTCTTCCTGTTTGATATTTTTGGTCGCTTGAGAAAATTTGAATATAGTACAGACCCTTTTTATTAAAACTCATTGGGAAATTATACCAGGATCCCGTTCTGTAATCTTCTATATTCCAGGGTTCTATCTGGAATGCAATTTTATCTGTATAATCGTTATAATAAGATCTTGATGATATTTGTGCCGGTGAGAGGGGTGATGGATCTTTCTCGTAATATACTACAAGCATATTGAAGTAGTATCCCTCCGGAGGCTTAGATTTTATTGTAAATTTCTCACCTCTTTCAATCTCTGACGGGATATCCTCAAAGCTGTAGTAACGCTTGATATAAAGCTCATAGTATCTGAACTGCTTATCTGTTGCGTAGAAGCCCAGTCCTACATAGTTATGCTTTTTATCAATAATAGTTTGTTTGTGCCCGTCGTTGGGCTTTCTCTCCGACATAAATGCACCATGATCTTCCTCCATTCTGTCTGCTATAGCCAGGTCAGAATTATTAAATTTCCCGGTAGTTATCTGACCTGAAGCATTTTCAGAAATGTGATCCACACCACCTGCAAAAGCATAGCGGTGATATGGCTTTTCTCCATTCATATTCCAGTGGCCAACATAATTATTCAATGCTGCTTCCCTGCACATTTTATTGGCAACTCTTGAAGCCAGAATATCCAGTTTTAATGGTGCTGCCTTATATTTTTTCCTGCTTTTATTGATTACATTAAGCTGATTTATCTTCAACAGAAGATCTTTATCAGAGTCCTTATATTCTGTTAATCTAGTCTCATTTTCATTTTGCAGTAAATAATCCTCGGCTTTTATCTGGGGAAAAGATAAGTTATTATCAGAGATCTCTTTTCCCTGCATAAAAGCGATTATGGCCAATATTATTGTAATTCTAATCATGATAAGAATATTCTTATATAGAACTATATGATAAGCAAGATATTATATAATAACGGTCTCAGAAATTAATTTCAAGAGCAAGTTCATAAATTCTTGTAACTGCATCTCCCGATTTGTTCTGATCGAAATTTAAAAGAACCTTATTTTTCATAAACCTGTATGTGAGTCCTGCTATAATGGTCTCCTCTTGCTTATTAACTACCTGGTGCGATGTAAAATTGTCGTAGCGGGAAAAAACAGAAATCCGGGAACCCGGGATAAGGACTTCTCCAAATAATGAATATCCATCATTTTTAAATGAAATACCTGAGTCGTCTATATAATCATCTCCATAGCTTCCTCTTCCCTTATAATATGTTGCCAGTAGTTTATGGTATTCACTTTGAGTCGACAGATAGAAGAGGTTTAATCGAAAATCACTATTGTTAGATTGAGTATTTGCCTTGCCATATGATATTGAGTACGATAATTGCATCCCTGGAAATGATTCGGGCAAGGGTCTTAGGGTAAGCCTCCCTTCCACAATTTTATTATTGTTCTTTTCGAAGGCATGATAGCCACCTCCGTTGTATATGCCCAGCGAAAAAGAACCCAGCCTCCCGGGATAATCCTTACTTACCCTGTTTTGATAATCTTTATCAATCTCGCCGCCAAGTAAACCCGCATAGGTAATACCAAATCCTGCAGAACTTGTAAGATCGTATCTGTCGACAAACATCTTTCCCTGTACCCTGTAACCATTTAATTTCTGTTCAAAATCCAGCCATGGTCTGTGTACCATTCCAAACTCGAAATATGTGTTTTGAAGACCCTCGATGTTTTTTAACTCGAGCATCAGGTAGAGATATTTTAACCTCATCTCCACATTGCCCATATCCCCACCTTCTGAGTCATTAGTAATATCCTGTGTATACCGTACTGAAATTATATCATTCAACCTGGTCTTTATAGTAAAGTAGCCCCTTTTAAGGTTAAATGAACTAATTTCATTCTTATCTTTATAGTTGAAGCCGAGAAACCACTGACCCGATATTGTGGTATTCTGAATAATGGATTGAGCACTTGTTTCAGGTTCCTGGGCTTTTACTGATAAAGAAATTATTAGTGCAATAACCAAGGATATTATTCCCTTTCTCATAATTTAATATATTTACTGACAGGTAATTATGTTATATAAATATCGATTTGCCGTGTCAAAAATATAAATAAATGTTTATCGATTTATTTACTGTAAATTAAATAATTGTTAACTTATTTATTGATGATTAGATTTAAATCAATACAGTCTGCTTATGATGCTTTTGAAGTAGGTTTAAATAAATAGGTCTAAGGAGAATATATAGCATGCATTTAGAGTTCCTTCTCCAATCAGGATTCCAAGCAGACACTTCCAGAATGGAATTTTCAGGCTGGAACTTACGTATATTATCAGGTCTGTGGGAACAACGGGGAAGAAGCTCCAGCCTGCAATTATTGGAAGCTCTTTTCTCCTGAGGGCATTTTGTATCTTTTTTATCTGTTCAGGGTATTTGGTCTCTATCCATGTGTCAAGTCTTAAATACTTTGTAAAGTAATATACTATTATTGATGAAGTAATAATACCCAGAATATTAATAAGGTAGGCTTCAGCTGGTGGGAAAAGAAGTACCCCTGCAACAGCGAAGGGAGTTGATGGAATAAATGTAAGACCAATAAATGTCAGGATGATAAGGTAAATTATTACTACAAATGCTTTCCTGTCGTCGACATATTCCTTAAGAAAAGAAATATCAAATAGATCACGGTTTATAAAATACAACGATAATAATGCTATTACAATTACCATCCAGATATAGAGCGTCTTTTTCCTGATTTTTCTTTTTACCATCACTAAATATAGCAATATTTCAATACAGGTCTGTGAAGTTTATCACCCTTAATGATTGCTGAATAACAATTTTGTATAGTTAGTATCAGATCTGTATGCGACATAAAAAAACTCTAGTATTTGCTCATCTCTTTCAGAAGCTCCATGGTTTTGTCTGTAGTACCATCAAGTCCGATCGAGGAGGGCCAGTTGCCGTACATCGCATTAGGCAATACAATATACTTATTTCCAAATTCTTTACTGTTAGCTTCAATAAGCGCTTTTCTTTCCATACCACTCTTATCATCTGTATAGAAATCACCAAGGTTATCACCGGCCAGTAGTACAATCTCATAGCCCATCTCCCTGATTTTTTCACGTCTTATTTCCTTATCTGAGGGATAAGGGTTTTGTTCTGATTGAGGAAGACGTAACATTATACTTTTATCATCAACCTGAGGGAATCCTTCAGTTTCCAGGTTCTTAAAGGTTCCTTTATAAACAAATTCTTGCTTCCTGTTGCTTATATAGAAAATTTTAAAACCCAGTGAATCGGCATAGTTTAAAAACATCAGGGCGCCGGGAATAGCCCTGGCCTCTGATTTATTACACCATTCATTCCATCCATCAGGGTAGGAGAAGTTTTCAACTATCGCCCTGGCCTGGTAAGGACTGTTATCCAGAACAGTTTCATCAATATCTACCACTACAGCGTATTGTTTAACACTTGAAGCAGTATCTGATATATAATCCAGTTTTGATACCGCAAGATTATAAGCCTGTATGGTAAGTGCGCTGTATTCGGCCGAGTAGTAGTTATATAATATAGCCATGGACATAGAATAGTCCTGACTTATATCCTGCTTGCTTAGATTATTATTAGTACATCCTGACAGCAGTACAAGGGTAAGAATAAGGAAAAACTTATTTTTCATGCTTATTAAGGTTTCTCTGCTATAAAAAGCCGACAGTCTTCAATCCTGAGCTTCTTATAGCAATGATTAATATTTATATATCCTGATTTATAAATTAATTTTTCTACTTCATTTTTTACGAATAATCTTAAGTACTTTGTTCTGTTAGCATTCCGCTGCAATACTTCTTAACTGTTAATTCCAATAATAAGCCTTTCCCCATTTGTTTGCCCGTATACTTTTTCGAGGTGCATTCCTCCTCCAAAACCTATCTCAAGTACACTTTCATCAATAAATCCAGCATGTGAAAGCATATAATTATACATCTGCTTATTTGCATCTGACATAAGTATGGCTACAAAATTTCCTGTAATCCAAACAGGCTTTACCAGCCGGCGACTGACTGTTTTCTGGATTGTCAGGCGAGTCATAATTTGAGGAGTAATTTTCCCCCGGTCATATTTGCTTTATAATGTTTTAAGGCTTCGTTTACTTCTGTGATATCAAATTTTGATCTCACTTTCAGATGGTTTCCAGAGGCAATAAAAGATTTAACTTTTGCCGTATGTCTCATAAGTTGTATTATAGATTTTTCTCCCAGCCAGAGGGGAAGGGAAAATCCTTCTACAACTTTCCCAAACTGTAATATATCCCTAGTGTCAGCACTGAAAGAATCATCCGACAGGTTAGCATATAATATAATTCTGCTGTTCACTGGCGATTCCCTGATTAACATTCCAGTCTGTTCACCTCCAACAGCATCAAATATCAGTCTGCACTTGTGCTCTATACTAAGCTTCCTGAAGTCGCGGATAAAATCTTTTTCTGAACTATTAAGAATAATTCCGGCACCGTGCTTAGTCAGAAGTTCCTGCTGTTTTGAATTTCTTACAATATTTATAAGATTGATCCTATGTGTTTTACACAGGTCTGCCAGCATTAGTCCCAGTGAGCTTGCGGCTGCATTATTTACTATTGTATTATATTTTCCTTTTTTTGCGATGTCGATCAGGGCCAGGGCTGTCATGGGATTTACAATAAGCATTGACCCGATTTCAAGGCTGATATTTCTATTTAGAGGGATGCATTTTGTGGCATCAGTTACCATGTATTCCGACCAGGTTCCTCCTTTTCCTTTAGGAGAGCAGGCAACATATTTTCCCGACCTGAGTGCAGGGATTATCCCCTTGCCTGCCGATACAACTGTTCCGCTTCCTTCAATTCCCGGAATAAAAGGATATAAGGGTAAAGGTGTCATCGTGCCTCTTAGCTGGCTGAGATCAGAGGGGTTGACAGGGGCATATTTCATTTTTACCAGCACCTCTCCTTTGCCGGGTACAGGTAAATTTATTTCCTTAATAACAAGTTCTGAGCCCTTGCTTTCCTGGAATACTGCCTTCATCTTTGAAGGAAGGGTATGTTTCATAAATGTGCAAATAAATATTATTGAGTTGAAATTAAAAAGTTAACACTCAGATCCAGCTTTCTTCAGGTATATTTAGCTGGAGCGCTGCAACTCTAAACCAGATTCTTGTTACCCGGTTATCTATAATTTCAAGAACTTTGTATTCTATTGAAACATACATATTGTCGAGTTTGTAACTCTGTCCAATCTTAATTCCGGTTCCATCAGGATTGTCAAGTGGTATATATTCTGTAATAAACAGGGGTGTCTGCTCAGTATTTCCTGTAATCCATAGAGTTTCCCTATCAGAATTAAAATCTATTTCAACTTTGAGACCATTAATTAAATCAATTGTTTTCTTACCTTTTCTGAGTGCCGCAGAGTTACTTGCCTGTTTGGTCTGGCCAAATGCAAATACCCCTGTCAGGGTCAGTATTGACAGGAAAATAGCTATTTTCTTCATATTATACTATATTAGTCAGTCTGTGCTTATTATATGATCAATACAAATTTACTAATGTTTTTCATTGTCGCCATATTTATTCCTGTCTAAGCATAAATTGAAGCTTTTTAGGTAATTAATGATAGAAATCAATAATTTATATTTACCTTTGCATCGGTTTATTATCCAGGGAGTTTCTAATATTATTAAACTCTGTTTAAGAAATTAGGAATTTTTTGATATAAATTATTGTCGGTAGTTATTTGTCGGCAACAGAAGTTAGTATTATAAATTTAAATTTTAAGAAGTGAACATTTACGTTGGTAACTTACCTTATTCCGTCGGAGAAGATGACCTTCAGGGTATCTTTAGTGAATTTGGTGAAATTGAATCTGTAAAAATTATTACGGACAAGTATTCCGGAAGAAGTAAAGGCTTTGGATTTGTTGTTATGGATAACGATGAAGAGGCAAAAGCTGCAATTGAAAACCTTAATGGTAAAACTGTTGATTCGAGAGAAATTACAGTTAATGAGGCAAGGCCTAGAAAAGACAATTTTAGTAACAATCGATAGTTTATAACAGATGAAAAAAGGAAAAGTAAAATGGTATGATGAGGTCAAAGGATTTGGCTTTATTGAAACCGAAGAAGGTGACATTTTTGTACATCGCACAGGACTTTCAAACTCTCTTTCAAGATTAGAAGAGGGACAGGAAGTTGAATTCGAAACCCGTCAGGGTGACAAAGGTACCGTTGCATTTGATGTAACTGCCGTCTAATTAAGCTGACTATTTTTAGTTAAGATACAATGTTTATAGCCCCCGTTCAGTTTATACTGCTCGGGGGTTTTTTATTTTGATTCTCTTCTGTATTTTTTTTTGACTTGCATTTTATTAAATCATACCTTGATATAATATTTATATATTATTAAATAATAGGAGGTACCATGAAAAATAAACTTGCTCTGGTCGTATTTCTGGTTCTGCTAATGATATCCGGACCAAAACTATATTCGCAGGACTATAGCGATCTAATAAGTTTTCTGGGTAAATGGGAATTTGTAATGAGCCATTATACGGAAGAGATGGATGATTGCACCGATCTGGAAGAGCTATCCTCTAATTGTTTGGAGCTTGCCGACTCTGTTACATTGTACTTGCCCACTATGATGAAGATGCCGGAAAAATACCCTGAAATTGACGCATCAGACCCACCCGAAGAGCTAAAAGATATATTTTCTAATATGGAAGTGGTTACAACAAAGTATACAGAGATGCTTAACTATCTGATGAAGGTTGCTAATGCTAATCCGGAAAATGAAAACTTTCAGGCAGCTTACAGAAAGCTAAATCTGGCAGTATATAATGCAATGAGATAGAAGCATCTTATTGGTTCTTTAAAATCTTATCAATCTCAGTCACAATGCTGTCAACATTTTGCCTGTTAAAGCATAGAGGTGGCTTGGTTTTTATTACGTTGTTATAAGGGCCATCTGTGCCTGTAAGGATATAGTTCTCTTTTAGGCTGTTTTTAACCAGCTTGGCTATATCGGTTCCCGGCCCTCCCTCTTCGAGGGTAAACTCAATTCCAATAAATAGTCCTGCTCCCCTTATATCTCCAATAATACTATGTTCAGCAGCGAGTTGCTTAAGACTCTCAATATAGTAATCTCCGGTTTCTCTTGCATTTTGCTGTAGCCCTTCGTTTTCAATAATCTCAAGTACGGCATTAGCAGCTTCGCACGAAACAGGGTTTCCTCCAAAAGAGCTAAAGAACTCCATACCTCTCGAAAAACTGTCGGCTATCTCGGTCGTGGTGATAACTGCTCCTATTGGGTGACCATTGCCCATGGGTTTTCCAAGTATCACGATATCAGGTATAATACCATGCATTTCATAACCCCAGAACCATTTGCCAAGTCTGCCAAAACCAACCTGTACCTCATCGGATATTGTTACAATATCTGATCTTTTCAGGTATGGATAGAGTGTTAATAAATAGTTTTCAGCAAGAGGTACCTGTCCTCCACAACCTGAGATGGGTTCGCTGATAAAAGCTGCAGGAGTAATTCCGGAAGCAATAAGATTATCAATTAAGGAAATAGCTTCCTTAGCCATTTCTTCTCCTGGTAGAGGATTTAAATATGTATTTGGGAGTGCTAGCTTTGTTATTCCCTCAGGCAGACCCATACCTCCTTTGCCATCAAACTTATACGGACTGATATTGATCCCTGTGCCTGTATTACCATGATAGCCATGATCCATAACCAGAATATGCTTCCTTTCCGTAAAATCTTTTGCCATTCTTATAGCAAGGTCAGATGCGGCGCTACCCGAGTTTACAAAGAATACTTTATTCAGTTTATCCGGAAAATATTGTAATAACTTTTCGGCGTAGTTAATAAGAGAATCATAAATATACCGGGTATTTGTATTAAGAAGGCTCGATTGTCTGCATATTGCTTCAGCTACATAGGGGTGAGAGTGACCGACATGTGGAATATTATTGTAGGCATCCAGATAGGTGTTTCCCTCTTTGTCGTACATATATTGGAACAACGAACTATCCATATATATTGGTTTGGAATATGATAATGATAGAGCCTTGCCAAAAATATTGTTTCTCCGGTCTATTGCATTTTCTTTGTCTACTCTTACATAAACTGGCTTTTTACCAGCCGCTCCCAGCATGGTATTAATATATTTTGTATCGGAAGTTTCCTTCCATTTTGTAAGTAGTTTAATAGCCGGTCTTTCGCTGACAAGGACATAGTCATTATCCTCAGATTTTGCTTTCTTTTCTGCGGAGTTGCAGATTGAAACACATAATCTTGTACAAATAAGATCAGGCAGCAGCATTATTTCCCGGCCTTCGAGGGGCACAATTTCATTAAATCCTCTTATTAGTTCACTAATCTTAATCAAAGGATCATATTTTTCCATCATTATATATGCCCCGGCTATTGCCAGTTCATTTATCAGGGGAGAGTAGCAAAAATCTCCAAAATCGATAAAGCCCTTTATCTTATCTGCGGATGAAAGTACATTATAATCATTGAGATCGCCGTGGATCAGGCTATACCTGAGCTTGTGAAGCTGTGGCAGCACCCTGTTGTGAAACCTTTTAAAATAATAATCGACGTGTTTTTTTAATGCTTTATCTGTAATATATTGTGATTTATCATAATTAATATGTGCATTTTTCAGGTCCCAGAAATTTATACGTGCCTCAATATTTTTGCTTTTCTGATTGTTTAGTACCAGGTGTAGTTTTCCTATGCATTTTCCGAAGTCATATATTAGCTTATCGGTCTGATCTATATCAGCAATAAAATCACCTTCAATATATTTTAGCAGTATCGCCTTGTTTTCAGATATTGTTGTAAACGAATTACCGGATAAATCCTTACGGGCCACAGGAATTTTAAAATCAATCTTATCTTTTATCCTGTCCAGGATATTGTGTTCTTCTATTGCGATATCCAGTTCTTCCCTGTCATTATATATTTTGAGTATGTACCTGCTGCCTGAAGCATCCTCAATAAGATATTTTTTATTTGAGTAATTGATATCTCCATCCAGTTCTCGTACTGAAGCGGGAACAAATCCATAAGATTTATTAATATCTTCTATCATCTTATATAGTTAATAATAGATAGTTATATCTCCGGAGTAAACATTGAATATAATTAAAACTGTTCGAATATTTCGTAGTATCTGGCTTCTGTCAGCAGCTTGCTCAGACCTTTGTTATTTAAAATTTTATCTCTTAGCAGACTCTTTTTAACTATATCAATTGCTTTTTCAATTTCTTCAGATAATATTATATCCTCTTCAATATGTGCAAGCTGCTCCCTTACAAAATCATGGAGCACGCCCATAAGTTTACTCGATTTAAGTGGTCTGTGGTAGTCGAGAGCCTGGGCTGCACATAAAAGTTCAATTCCAAGTATTTTCTCTACATTTTCTACTACCCTTAGTGTTTTGCGTGCACCAACAGAGCCCATACTTACATGATCTTCCTGTCCGAGCGATGTTGATATACTATCTGCGCTTGCAGGGAAACAAAGGCTTTTATTCTCACTTGCCAATGCTGCTGATGTATACTGTACAATCATAAATCCTGAATTAATGCCTGTATTCTTCATTAGCAGTTTGGGTACACCCGGTGTGTCGCCGGCAAGGGAAAGATAAATTCTTCGATCTGATATATTTCCTATTTCTGAAGCCGCCAGGCAGGCATAGTCGATGGGCAGGGCTATAGGCTGTCCATGGAAGTTACCTCCGCTGATGGTATGATCTTCGCTGAAAATTATGGGGTTATCTGTAACTGAGTTTATCTCTGTTTCTATCGTTTCTTTCAAATGTAGCCATGCATTTCTGGATGCACCATGAACCTGGGGAATACATCTCAGAGAGTAGGGATCCTGAACCCGGGTACAATTAGTGTGCGAAGCCACCACTTCTGAACCGTTTAGCAGGTTTAATACGGTCGATGCAACATGGATATTACCCTTGTAAGGTCTTAACTCGTGAAGCTCGGGTGAGAATGGCTTTACAGATGCCAGAAGTCCTTCTATCATCATTGCTCCCACGATATCAGCATTAAGCAGGACATTGTGCATTTTATCTATAATCCTTATTGCATATGCTGCCATAAATTGCGTTCCGTTAATAAGGGCAAGACCTTCTTTGGGACCGAGAACCAGGGGAGAGATACCCTCAGCCCTAAGCATTTCTGACGAGCTGATTTTTTCTCCCTTATAATAAACATAGCCATATCCGATAAGAGGAAGGAAAAGGTGCGAAAGAGGAGCCAGATCGCCTGATGCTCCTACCGATCCCTGTTCGGGTACAAGTGGTATAATTTCATTATTAATGTAGTGGTCAATTCTTTCAAGTGTCTCCATCCTGATGCCGGAACTTGCTTTTGCAAGGGAATGCATCTTTAGTACCATCATCAGTTTGGCTATTTCTTCCGGCACAGGATCACCTGTTCCTACACTATGGCTTTTAAGGATATTTTCCTGGAGGCGTTGGGTGTCATCTTTTGAAATCATAGTTGTGCAGAGCGGACCAAAACCGGTGTTAATGCCGTAGACAGCTTTATTACCGTTTGCAATATTTTGCACAATTACGGCACTCTTTTTAATCTCATCTTCTCTCTCCCTGGTAATAACTCCTTTTGTATTTCCACGGCAGATATCGAGTGCGATACCTGCAGTTAGATGATCCTTTCCGTATCTGAAATATTTTAGTTTCATTTGACTATGTAAATGGTATTTATGCAAAGCTATTATATAAATTTTTAACAGAAGACTATAATTGTCATATTCGGATAAATACATCTTATGCATAATAAGCCGTTCTCAGGTGGGATAATTTTTTATGCAGATAAACTACAGATACCGGGATATCAGCTTTTATAGGCAGGTTAATACAGACACCAGCTTATTTTTGAAAGAGTAAAAAAAATCCCCCGGTAATAATTATCGGGGGATTATCGTCAGGTTGAGTATTAACTAATTGAATTTTTCCTTCTTTATATTCTTCTCAGACTTTATCTGGTCATTTTTCTGAGTTTCCTGCTTTTGTATTTCAATTAGTTGCTTTTCCAGTTGCTCTTTTTGTTTATTAAAGTTCTCTTTTTGAATCTCAAAATTCTTTCTTTGATCTATCTCAATATCTTTAAGGGATTCTTTGATCTGTTCTATTGATTTTTCCATTTCTTTCATGATTTTGTCAAGGTCAACTTCTTTTACTCCCTCCATTGATTCCATCATCTTTAGTTTCATTTGCTCAACATCCAGGTTCTTAATTTCTTCCAGAGCTTTCTGCATTTCAAATTCAAGTTCCTTCATATTAATTTCTTCAATCTCCTGAAGCGATTCTTCAATTTCAGTTATTGCTTTTTGCATCTCATATTCTATCTCCTTTATATTAATTTCATTGATCTCTTCCAGTGCTTCAGCTATATCCATCTCCATTCTCTCCATGTCGAGTTCTTCTATTTCAGCAAGAGCCTCCTGAATATCCATCTCCATTTCTTCAAAATCAATATCTTTAATTTCCTGCATTGCATCCTCTAAATCAACCATAGAATCTTCCATGTCAGCCAGTGCATCTGCCATATCGGTCTTTGTCTCTTCAATTAAATCACTATAGAGATGGTAGTCTGACTCAGAAATTTCCCTGCCGTCGATAATAAGGCTGGTTAATTTACCATCCTTAAATGTAAAGAGGCCATCCTTCTTCTTATTATCAACCGGATCAATAATTTCCTTGGTGACCTTTCCGGATAATTTATTTGTATCCTGGCTTATGGTGAGTGAATTTTGCAATCCCTGATCAGTAATGGGATTAATGCTCTCTGAGATATTAGCTACTTGTTTTTCTGAATGTTCAATACCTGTCCTGCTTGTGAATCCGCTTAATACAAGTACACCGGCAATAATTATAAGACTCATTAGTGCAGACGACCATTTATCAGTGCTGTTTAGTTTTGGTTCTTTCATTTTAGTAATTTTTATTATTCTGTTTAATAAATTATTTCTGTTTCCTGTAAAAGCAACAGCACTAACTGTCTTTTCAGATTTAAGATTGCTGATGCTTAGAAGTGCTTTTATATAAGTTAGTTTCTTATCGCTTAGTTCCAGTGCTATTTCGTCACATGCTATTTCTCTTTCTGTCCTTATCATTGAAGACATCCACCATACGGCCGGGTGGTAAAACAGTATAATCTCAATTAACGACTGTATAATATTTACCAGGTAATCGTTTCTTTTTATATGAGCCAGTTCGTGGGCAATTATTGCTTCAAGCTGGTTATATGGAATACCGCTTAAGGCTCCTATAGGTAGAAGAATTACCGGTTTCAGAAAGCCAGTTGTTATTGGCACTTTCGAGATAAGTGATTCAATAACTTCAACCTTTCTCCTTATTCCAAGTTTATTCTTAAGCTTATCTGTAATGGTTAAAAACCGACTTATGCTTTTTCTGTTATATCTTTTTCTTAGTCTGCGTGAATAGACCAGACCTCCTGTAAATCTAAAAGCCATAAATAATATCCCCGCAAGCCAGAATAATGTTACTTTATCATAGTTGTGGTTTAGGAAAGAAATTATAGAATGGCTGATTTCATTTCTCACATCAGTGGTCTTGTAAATGCCCTCTGAACCGGGTAGGAATAGGGCTGCTTCCCGGGTGGTATATACACTTTGCGAAGATCTACTCAGAGTATTAACCTCAGCAGTATTAAGCGTATGGATAAAAACTACTGTTAATATTATTACCATTGATATAAGTGCCCCGAGTGAAACATTATACCTCAGTTTCGCTGAATTTCCGCGCAGTATATTAAGTGCAATAAAAAGCAAGAGAGATATAAGTGCACCGATCCATAAAGAGTGGAAGATGGTCCATCCTATACCATAGAGAAACTCTTCTGAAATATGCTTACTCAGTATCTCCATTGTTATTTTCCAGTTTTTCTATTAATTCTTTTATTTCTTTTAACTCGGATGAGCTTGGATGATGATTGCCCAGTGCCTGCATTATAAGTTTTGAGGCCGACCCGCTAAATGTATTCTCAAGAAACCTGTTTAGCAGTAAATTCTGGGTGTCCTCACGATTTACTTCTGCAGTGTAAATATGGGTTCTGGAGTTAGTCTCCCTGTCAACCAGTCCTTTCTCATTCATGATCTGCAATAACTTAAGTGTTGTGGTATACCCAACATCCTTGCTGCGTTTAAGGATATTATTTACTTCCCTTACCGTGGATGGTCCCATGGTCCATAGAATTTGTAAAATTTCCAGCTCCGATTCGGTTGGTTTTATTTTATATTTATTCATATCTACGAATTATTTCGTACCAAATATATACGAACATTTTCGTATATCCAATAAAATTGAACAAAATTTTGTTAATGAGATTGTTAAACTTTTGTTAACAGGGGAGGGGTGGCGGTTTAAGCGACCTGTACTTTTCAATTTTTAGTTGAAAAGATTCTCCCATGTTGATTAATAATCCATGTAAGACCCGAATATTCGGATAAAATATAAGCTTCATATCCCGATGGTGTAAGCTGGATACAGATGCTTTTATTCAGGGGATTATCTGATTGTTTATTTAATCTCGATATTAAAGACGCATATGAGCCATTAATAGCTGCATATTTTCTCTGTGCATAATACAGTTTCCTGAGATCCCATTTTAATTCTTCGTCAGGGTTTTTTACAAAATCAACATTATTCTCACCTGCCCGGGTTTCAGTAAACTGTATAAATCCCCATATCTCGGGGTAATGCATGTTAATCAGGCCCTGTGGCGACCAGACCCAATTAAACTCAGGAAATGGATTGCCTGTTTCAGGATTGATTTCTTTACTGTAGGAGCCATCCAGGTGAGTGGTTTTCCAGTTTACCCTTGAGAAGTTAAGCCTCCATTGCGTTCCTTCTGATGGTTTATTTCCCCATTCTGATAGCACATCCAGGGGTATAGCAATTTCAACCGACCACATTTTATCAATATCTGAGGGGTTATTTAAGCTTCCGTAAATGCATACAGCGCTCTTTAAACCCTTAATATCCCAGGCATCCAGCGCATAACTATCTGTATCCCTGTATGGCCTGGTTAACAGCAGGTCCCATACAGTATTAAGGGCATTAAGCTCCAGTTCATAGTATCCATGAGTATCACCGTCAGGATCAATAAATACTTCGAAATCGTTATCGTAGAAAATAACAGTATCTCTTTGTTGTAATTTTGCCTGTATATGTGGTTCTGAGATCTCCGCAGCAATATAGAAATATTCCTTGTCCCAGAGCATCTTGGCTCTTGTCTTATATAGAGGAGAAGGTTTCAGATCACCTTCAATATCAACAAAATCATTGGTCCATTTTGCTTTTTGCCAGTAATCCTCCATAATTTTGCCGTCAATTTTCAGACTATCAGTTGTATAACAGACATAGGTTTTCGGATTGAAGGCTGTTGCAGGTTCGGGAACGGGACTGATCTGATGGTCCGTTTTTTTAAATACTTCATTATAGCCGCTCCTGCATCCGGCTGAACTTAGTATTATAAATGCTAAAAAAGATTGTCTTAACAAACTTTTTATTCTATCCATTGTTCTTAGAATTTAAAGGATAACATATGTCAGATTATTAATATGTTTGACATCTCCTAAAAGTAATAATTTACATGTATATTTGTTTATATTTGGCCCAAATGATCTGATTACTCAGAATTACAAAGGGTAAAATCTGAAATTAATAATTAAAATATAAATTACTATGGAGAGGGATACTCTAATATTTGATCTTATTGAAAAGGAAAGACAACGCCAGGTTAACGGAATAGAATTAATAGCATCTGAGAACTTTGTTAGTAAGCAGGTACTGGAAGCTATGGGATCGGTTATGACCAATAAATATGCAGAAGGTTACCCGGGAAAAAGATATTACGGAGGTTGTGAGATTGTTGATCAATCAGAGCAAATTGCTATTGATCGTTTAAAGAAACTATATAAGGCAGAGTATGCAAATGTGCAACCACATTCCGGAGCACAGGCTAATATGGCTGTATTTTTCACTGTTCTGAAACCCGGAGATACTTTTATGGGCCTTGATCTGTCTCACGGAGGGCACCTTTCTCACGGTTCACCGGTTAATTCATCGGGAATGATTTATAATCCTGTTGCATATAGTGTTAAGGAAGATAGTGGCCTTGTTGATTATGATATGATGGAGTCGGTGGCCTTAAAAGAAAAGCCTAAAATGATTATTGGAGGAGCATCGGCTTATTCAAGAGAATGGGACTATAAGAGAATGCGGGAAATTGCCGATAAGGTTGGCGCTATTTTTATGGTTGATATGGCTCATCCTGCAGGATTAATTGCGGCTGAACTGCTCGATAATCCCCTGGAATATGCTCATATTGTTACATCTACTACCCATAAAACTTTAAGGGGACCCCGTGGTGGTATTATTCTGATGGGTAAAGATTTTGAAAATCCCTGGGGTGTGACAACTCCAAAAGGAGAAATTAAGATGATGTCGGCCATGATAAATTCAGCCGTCTTCCCGGGTATACAGGGGGGGCCGCTTGAGCATGTTATAGCTTCCAAGGCTGTTGCTTTTGGTGAAGCACTTACTCCTGAGTTTAAGGTATACCAGGCCCAGGTAAAGAAGAATGCTGCTGTAATGGCCCAGGCTTTTGTTGATATCGGCTATAAGGTTATTTCAGGCGGTACAGATAATCATTCAATGCTGATAGATCTCAGGACTAAATATCCGGATATAACAGGTAAAAAGGTTGAAAACACTCTTGTAAAGGCACATATTACTGTAAATAAGAATATGGTTCCCTTTGACTCAAGGTCGCCTTTCCAGACCTCAGGACTTAGGGTTGGTACTCCGGCAATTACTACAAGGGGCATAAAGGAAGATATGATGGGGACAATGGTTCAGCTTATCGACGATGTTATTGCAAATATTGATAATGAAACCGTAATTAAGAATGTCGGAGATAAGGTTGTATCGCTTATGAAGGACCTGCCTTTATTTGTAATGTAAACAGAATTAAATAATATACTGAATGGCTGCAAACTATGCAGCCATTTTTTTATTTATTAATTTCGTTGACCTATCGAAAGTTAATATCTCTTTTAAAAGGGAGATGCACATTTAACTTTACTTAAAAAAGATTTTAATATATTTACACTTTAATCGATAGCAGACATTCGAATGAGCTCCAGAAAATTATTCTTTGTAGTGGATGATGATCCATTCATTAATCAACTAGTGGTTAAAAGGTTTAACTCCGATAATATTCTCGTTGAATCTTTTGAATTCGGCGAAGATTGTCTAAAGGTCATGGATAAAAATCCCGATCTTATAATTCTTGATTACTATTTCTTTAAATCAGGAACCGAAGTTCTGAATGGTATGGAGATCTTTGATAAGATCAGGGAAGTTAACGAAGATGTGCCTGTTATTATGTTATCCGGACAGGACAGGGGCGATATTGTTCTGGAACTTGCACGGAAAGGAATAACAGACTATGTGATTAAAGATAATTCTTTAATCGCAAACCTGGAGACAGCCATGAAGGAGATACTTGGCCCTGATATATTCTGATTTTATGGACTGGTATCTGTACCCTGCTATTATTGCCGTAGGTATTATTGCCGGATTTATTAATACACTCGCCGGGAGCGGCTCCTTACTTACCTTACCTTTATTGATGTTCCTGGGCCTGCCTGCAAATATTGCTAATGGCACTAACAGGGTTGCCATTTTTATGCAGAACCTGGTAGCTGTAGGCTCATTTAAAAAACAGGAGATTTTTAAATATAGCGAAGGTATCTGGCTTGCGGTGCCTGCAACTATAGGAGCTTTTCTTGGCTCCATGATTGCCGTAAATTTTAATGAGCGCATCCTTGAACTATTTATTGGAGGCCTGCTTGTATTTATGTTCTTTGTAATACTTCTGAAGCCCGACAGGTGGATTAAAGAAAAAGCAGGATCAATAGACGGGAGACCAAGGTTCTGGAGGCTTGTAATATTTTTCTTTATAGGAGTCTATGGCGGATTTATACAGGCCGGGGTGGGTTTTTTCCTTCTGGCAGGACTTATCTTCGGGGTAGGTGCCGATCTTATTAAAGCAAATGCATTGAAAGTGTTTATTGTCCTGGCCTATACCTCAGTTGCCTTAATTGTATTTTTCCTTAATAAGCAGGTCGACCTGAAGATAGGTTTAATTCTGGCTGTTGGTAATATGACAGGTGCCTGGATAGGATCTCATACAGCTGTAAGCTGGGGACCAAAATTTGTCAGGATAGTCTTGCTTTTTGCAATCCTTATCGCTTCACTGAAACTGCTGGGTGTAATTGATATGATTTTTTAAGAGC
>CAZWLP010000031.1:0-29152 GCA_964634565.1 uncultured Rikenellaceae bacterium
ATGAAATGACCACTATTCCATCGGATAAGATAGTTGTTGTATATTGTGGTACCGGGCATAACTCAGGGTTTGTTACTGCTTATCTGCGCTTATTCGGATATGATGCACGCACATTAAGCTATGGTAATAATGGTTTTATGTATGAAAAGATGAAGGCTGAAAAAGCTACTCTGTCGTGGCTGCCCTTTACTGATGAAAACATTGAGGATTTTGAGGTAGAGAGATAGAAACTATATTTTTATTTGTGATTTCCGGCTATCTTGATGCATTATCTGCATCTGGCCGGAATTCATATTTTAAGGCCATCTCCTCCTTATCTTCAGCCATAAGATATATTTCTTTAATTCCTTTTTGTGCCAGCAGTATCCATGTAATTGCCTTATTGGACGGACTATCGGCAATAATTATTCTTGGTGGCGAAGATTTCCTGATTGATCTGATACCTGAGGGATTAAGCAGAGAGCGGGGATCAAGAGAAATAATTTCAGCCTTTTTTATATTATCGGGGATTTCCGGATTTCCTAATTTGATAATAGATCCCTGAGCGCTGCTGTTAAAGTCAGCAAGAGTGATAAAATTATTATTTTCCAGAGCATCCCTTGAATAGTTTTCTGCCCCCTGCCTGAAGTTATTACCTCTTAATTGAGTAATTATCAGGATAAGCACCAGAAAAGATGATATCAGTAATATGATTTTATTTTTGTACTCTGTCTTCATTATCTGAATAATTTATTATTCGCATCCTCCATCCAGGTCCCTCTCTGCCTGCCTCCTGGATTCAGCATACTGCAACCTGAGGCTGTCGGGGAGAGAATTGATTTCAGTAAAAAAGCGTTTTGCCCTTGTCCTTGTCTCATATATTGCATTTTCTCTCGGACTTATCGACTTACCTGAAAATGAAGAATACATTATGGTTTCAAACCAGGCATTTAATCCGCCTTTCATTGCGAAGCAGTTTTTATATCCCATTCCCCTGGACAGAGTTAAGGCATAAGCTGATTCTATATCGCCATTTGAATAATAAATATACTTTATATCATCATTGTAGAGAAAGGTCTCGGGCCGTAAATCGAAGAATTGATCAAGAGGGATATTCATGGCACCCGGAATATTAAGGGTGTTAAACTCTGCAGGATCTCTCAGGTCTATTAATTGCACCGTACTGTCTTCGGCAAGCATATACCTTGCCACCCTGTCGACAGAAATATATACATCCTGATTAAACAGGCTTGCAGACAGGTTTCCGGAATCTTCAAAAAACGAATAATTACCTGATCCAGGAATCAATACAAGAGCCAGAGACAGTATAATAAATGATATTGAGAGTTGCTTAAGGGTATTCATTTTCAGAGCTTAAATTTTATCGGTAATATCAGGACGAGCAAATTTCTTTTCGGCTTTTTCAGCTCCCAGAAACATCAGCATGGCGATTATTACCAGCAAAAAGGTAAACAGGGCAGGTGAAACACCAAATACTTCATTTATCTTTTGTGGACCCTTATAGCCGGCAGTAGCAAGCTTACTTATCAGTGGCCAGCTTTCTGCAAAGAGGAAAGCACCCAGTAAGCCACCCAGTATAAATACCATAGCATCAATTTTGCCTATTGAGGCCGCACTGATACTTGTTCCGGGACAAAACCCACCCATAATAAATCCCGCTCCCATTATTACACCTCCAATTATTGCTGAGGCAAGATAGAGTTCGTTAACAAATACCTTACTCAGATCAAGTAAGCCCAGGTAGCTCATTATTTGAGAACCTATCAGGGCTGTAAGAGCAGCAGTAAAGAAAACTTTTATCACTGTAGTGTCGTATCCGTAAAACATCCCGGCAAGCTTTCTGCTTGATGAGAATCCTGCCTGCTCGAGTGAGAACCCGAAGCCAATACCGATAAGAAAAGCAATCAGAAGTGAAAGCCATTGAGGAAAATCGGGTGCCAGAGTTAAAGGATTCATATCCAGTTTTTTCTAAAGAACCAGGCAAAAAGATATGCCGATCCGAATATTGATATCATTGTTACAAAGCCGGCTACAGATAAAACAGCCATTCCGGAAAGTGCAGCTCCGCTTGTACATCCTCTTGCCAGTTGTGCTCCGTATACAAACAGAACTCCTCCCAGGAAGGAAAGTATAAGGCGTTTCCTGTTTGTAATAGAGGGTGACTTTTCGATTGTTAGTTTTGTTCTGCCCGATAGTATGCCCGACAGGAAGCCTCCAACCAGCAGACCCAGTACTTCGAAGGGGAGCCAAGACAGGAGAGGTTTATTTCCATTCTCAAAATATTTGCTGTAATAACCTGAGTTAAGGCTATGCTCAGGACTAATCTTATTGACTATGGAAACGACACAATATTTTAGTCCTCCGCTGGCACCTAGGCCCCGGCCGGAGAGATACATGGCCAACAGCAATACCAGTCCAAGGAGTATGCCGGCAAAATATGGATTCATATATGCTTTTTTCATCTTACCATAATTTTATACAGAACCGTCTAGGCAAATAAAAGTTCAATATAATAATTTAACAGATAGCAGCTTCAGAGTTTTATATTACATTTGGCACCTATGAATCTGAACCGCACCTTAATATATTCTCATCTGGCTCTTCTTGGAGCAAATATTATCTACGGTTTAAATTATTCTATTGCGAAAATCCTGATGCCTGATTATATAAAACCACTTGGACTGGTAGCACTGAGAGCAATAGTTGCTACTTCTCTTTTCTGGCTTTTTTCACAGTTTTTCCCAAGGGAGAAGGTAGAAAGGAAGGATCTGATCTATATGCTTACCTTCTTTATTTTCGGGGTGTTTTTTAATCAGGTTTTTTTCCTGCTGGGGCTCGACAAAACAACGCCGATAAATGCTTCACTTATTATGCTGATTAATCCCATACTGGCAATAATATTTGGCGTGCTTATCCTTAAGGAAAAGTTTTCGGGTCGCAGGCTGGCCGGTGTTATTATCGGAATGTCGGGAACAGCTCTGTTAATTCTGGGCAGGGGTGGTTTTTCTGTTAGCGGCGGGTCTGTACTGGGTGATATGCTGATACTTCTTACGGCAGCTTCGTGGGCACTGTTCCTGGTTGTAATAAAGAGAATGACAGGTAAATATAATAGTTACACCGTGATGAAGTGGGTGTTTTTGTTTGGTTTATTTCCGAATCTTACAATAGGTTTTAACCAGCTATCGGATGTAAGCTTTTCAAATTTACCCCTGCTTATTGTGCTGGCTTTTATTTATGTAACGGTATTTACCAGCTTTCTGGGTTATAATATGAATATCTACGGATTAAAATATCTCAGTCCGACTGTTGTAAGCACATATGTGTACATACAGCCCCTTGTGGCAGTGATTGTATCGATCGCACTGGGTCAGGACAGTCTTAATACAATAAAGATTGTTTCTGCACTCCTTGTTTTTACCGGAGTATACCTGGTAAGTATTTCCGGCCGTGGCAGGGATGCTAAAACAATCAGTCAGATAGAAGGAGCTTAGCTCCTGGCTCTTTCGGTGATGTCAGCTCTTAACTATCCAGAAATTTATATGAAGATTCGGTATACCTGCTGCCAGCTATATCCTTACCTATATTGTCGAGAAGTGCAAGGTCTGCATCTGAAAGTTTCACATCCACCGATGAGTAGTTTTCTTCAAGGTATTTTCTGGTTTTCATTCCCGGTATAGGAACAATATTCTCTCCCTTCGACAGCAGCCATGAAAGGGCAATCTGGGATGCTTTAATGTTGTTTCTTTCGGCTATTTCTTTAATAGTTTCAAGTTTACTGATATTATATGAAAAATTGTTGCCCTGCCACCTGGGTTGATTTTTTCTGAAATCATTTTCAGACAGCATCTCCTGAGACTTGAACCTTCCGGTTAGCATTGCCCTTGAGAGTGGGCTGAATGGGACAAATCCGATATTATTTTTTTTGCATGTTTCCAGTACTCCAGATTCAACATCCCTTGTAAAAAGAGAGTATTCTGATTGGACGGCGCTTATGTTTGCTATTTTTAAAGCTCTCTCTATTGTTTTTGAAGAAACCTCAGATAATCCGATATACCTTATCTTACCTTCATTAATAAGCCCGGCCATTGCTCCTACCGTTTCCTCAACAGGGATGCTTTTATCGAGTCTGTGCATATAGTAAAGATCGATATAATCTGTTTTAAGTCTTTTCAGACTGTCCTCGCAGGCGCTTTTTAAATAATCAGGATCGCATCTTACCTTTAATGAACCATCTGTGTTTTGGATGTATCCAAACTTTGTGGCAAGTATTACCTTCTCTCTTTTTCCTTTAATAGCCTCTGCAATTAGTTTCTCATTATGCCCTGAACCATATACATCAGCAGTATCGAGAAAATTTACTCCTAATTCGATCGATTCCAATATTGTTGCAATTGATTCTTTCCTGTCGCTTGCGCCATATGCTCCCGACATTCCCCAGCATCCCAGTCCAAGTGATGGAACTTCCAGTTCACCAAGTTGTCTTTTTTTCATAATTATTTTTTCCGGTTATATTCCTTCGATCTTTAACAAAGATATTCTTTTGAGGCTTATTAATGTTAAAACTTCTTAAAGTATGTATTGTCTGATCTTAAACATACCGGAGAATAACATCTGTCTGAGGTACTTTTAATATGTTTAGATAAAATTTACTAAAACTTTGAAGATGAATATTAAAAGATTAGCATTTCTTCTTCTGGCAATATTACCTCTTATGGTATCTGGCCAGAAGAAAGCATTAACTCATGATGACTATGATGGATGGAAGTCGCTAAGCCGGCAATCAATTACTGATAGCGGTGAGTGGATTAAATATGAAATTAATCCACAGGAGGGAGATGGCAATCTCTACCTATATAATGTAAAAAGCAAATCGCTTGATAAGATTGAGCGTGGTTCCGCTGCAGCATTTTCTCCGGGAGATAAATTTTTTGCCTACCTGGTTAAACCCGAATTTTCTCTGATTCGTCAGGCAAAAAAGGATAAGAAGAAGTCGGATGAGATGCCAAAGGATAATCTTGGGATTAAAATAATTCCTGATGGTGATACAATACTAGTTGAACGGGTAAAGTCGTTTAAGGTTTTTGAGAAGAAGGGATCATGGATTGCCTACCTTATGGAAAAACCCCTGGCTGAGAAAAAGGAGAAGACGGAAACAGCCGAGGAGACCCCCGGTGCAGGACGATCCGGAGGAATGCGGGCTTCAAGGGGAGGAGCTAAGGCAGAAGGTACTGAACTTGTGATATTTAACCCTCTGACAAAGGCGAAGCATAGTTATAAGGATGTTATTGATTATACCATGGCAAAGGATGGCGATAAGATAGGATTTGTACAATCTACTGCCGATAGCACCAGGGTAAAGCATTTTACAGTAAGCCTATTTTCGGTTGCTGACGAGTCGCTTAATGAAATATTTAAAGGTGAAGGTGATTTGAAAAACCTTACTCTCAGTAATGATGGTTCTTCACAGGCCTTTATATTTACTACAGATACATCTGATGTAAAGGTATACGACCTATACCTTGCAAATAAGAGTACCGCTCAGAAAATTGTTGATTGTGAGACAGAAGGGATGATCGAAGACTGGTCGGTAAGTGAGAACGGAACACTTAGTTTTACCGAGTCGGGAGAAAGACTTCTTTTCGGCACAGCAGAGAAAGCTGTTGAAGAAGCTGAGGATACACTTCTGGCAGATGAAAAATATAAACTTGATATATGGAGCTGGCATGATGATGTATTGCAGCCACAGCAGAAAGTTAACCTTAATCGTGAAAAACGGGCTAACTACCAGGCTGTATATTTTGTTAATGAAAATAAGATGGTTCAACTGGCAGATAAGGAATTGCCGTCGGTAAGAGTTTTGATGAAAGGAGATGGTGACCTGGCCGTAGGAACCTCTAATCTGAAGTACAGGAAGCTTGGATCATGGGATTCGAACCGATACACCGATCAGTATATTGTTGATGTAAAAACAGGTAAGAGAACCCTTGTTCTGGAAGCGGCACCATCGTCTGTTGTATTTTCTCCTTCAGGAGAACAGATGGTGTTCTGGTGTATTAAGTCAAGAAGCTGGAAGGCCAGACCTACAGCAGGAGGAGAGATAGTTGATCTTACTTCAAAACTTGGTGTTGCCTTTCATAATGAGCTTCACGATTCTCCCAGTGAGCCTTCTCCCTATTCAAGATCGCTCAACTGGATTGAAGGAGAGAAATATGTGCTTATTAACGACAGGTTTGATATCTGGAAGATAGATGTTAGCGGAAAGGAAGCTGCTGTTAATCTTACAAATGAATTTGGCCGTAACAACAATATTCGATTTAATTATATTTCTGTTGAACCAGGATCGGGGGCTGGACGATTTGGATCGGGAGGATCAGGAGACAAACTTTATATTGAGCCCAAAGAGGAGGTTTACCTGACATCATTTAATCTTTATACAAAGGATGCAGGACTATATACTCTGAAGGTTAATAAGGCTGCCGACCCAAGCAGGATAGTATCAGGACCAAGGTCATACGGATCTTTTACAAAGGCTAAAGATGCTGATAAGATGATATTTACTCAGGGGGACTATGTTAACTACCCCGAACTGTATATCAGTAACCTGAAGCTTTCGGATGCAGTTAAGATATCCGATACCAATCCACAGCAGAAAGACTATAACTGGGGAACCACTGAACTCGTTGAATGGAGATCTTTTGATGGTCAGATGTTGCAGGGGATACTCTATAAGCCTGAGAATTTTGATCCGGATAAAAAATATCCTATGATAGCTTATTTTTATGAGAGAAGCTCAGATGGAATTCACAGGTATATGCCTCCGGCGCCAAGCGCTTCTACAATAAACCGTACTTATGCGGTAAGTAACGGATACCTGATCTTTGTTCCGGATATTCCCTACGTAGAAGGATATCCTGGCCAGAGCGCATATAATGCAGTTGTAAGCGGCACCTATTCAATGCTCGACCAGTTTGATTTTATTGATCCCGATCGTCTTGGTCTGGATGGTCAGAGCTGGGGTGGTTACCAGATTGCCTATCTTATTACACAGACAGATCTTTTTGCATGTGCCTTTTCCGGAGCTCCGGTGTCTAATATGACAAGTGCCTATGGAGGTATCCGCTGGGGATCAGGAATGAGCAGAATGTTCCAGTATGAGAAGACACAGAGCCGTATTGGAGGAACACTATGGGAAAAACCCATCCATTATATTGAAAATTCACCGATATTTTTCGTACCAAAGGTTAATACCCCCGTTCTTATTATGCATAACGATGCCGACGGATCAGTACCATGGTACCAGGGAATAGAGTTCTTTGTGGCACTCAGGAGACTGGAAAAACCTGCATGGCTATTATCATATAATGATGAGGATCATAACCTGACAAAAAGACCAAACAGAAAAGACCTTTCGGTCAGGAAAATGCAGTTCTTCGACCATTACCTGCAGGGAGCTCCTGCTCCATATTGGATGGAGAAGGGAATAACTCAGCTTGAGAAGGGAAAGATAGATGGGTATGATCTAATGAAATAGTAATGAGTTATGAGAAGAGAGTAGTGAGAGGAGAGCAGTGAGTATTGAGCTCACTTCTTATCTCTCACTTCTTTTTCTGCTTCTATAAGCAGAATTTTTCTGATTTTTCTTTTTATAATCCTGGCCTTTTTTGGGATAGGGTTTTTTATTTCTGTTTCTTGAGCGGGAGCGTTCTCCCTTAATTTCGCCTTCTGATATATCGATCTTGATAGATACATCTTCGTAGACAGTATTCTCGAAAGCTTTAAGAGTATCTCTATCGTAGTCCTTATCTATTTCAAAGAAAGAGAAGTTTCTTTGAATATCTACCTTGCCGATATCAATATCATTTCTCTTCAGAGCTTCATTAATAAGGCCAATAAGGTGAGAAGGGTTCATTCCCGATTTCGTTCCCAGGTTTATATACATTCTGGTATAGGACGTTTTACCCTTCTTGTTTTTACCCTCTTCGCGTCCTTTTTCCGGAACAACATTCAGGTCGCCGGCATTCTTATAATACTCCAGGAAGCGGTTAAATTCAACTGAAACAAAATGCTTAATAAGTTCTTCTCTGTCGAGCCATTCAAGTTTTTTATATATGGAAGGAAGGAAGGAAGCTATTTTATTTTCATCAACCTCAACCTTTTCGACTTTATCTATAAGATTAAATAATCTTTTTTCGCATATTTCGCGTCCTCCCGGGACTTGCATATACTGGAATTTTTTACCAACAAGTTTCTCCAGTTCCTTAATACGACGACCCTCACGCGAATGTGTTATTGTCATCGACAGACCATGTTTACCTGCTCTTCCTGTTCGCCCGCTTCTATGTATATATACTTCAGGGTCGTCGGGGAGATTATAATTGATGATATGAGAAAGATCATTTACATCCAGTCCTCTTGCCGCTACGTCGGTTGCCACTAATAGCTGAAGGTGTCTGTTACGGAATCGTTGCATAACAGAGTCTCTTTGTGCCTGGGAGAGGTCTCCATGAAGAGCGTCAGCGTTGTAGCCATCCTGAATAAGTTTATCGGCTACATCCTTTGTTTCGCTACGGGTACGGCAGAACACAATGCCATATATGCTGGGATTAATATCAGCCAGGCGTTTAAGAGCAATGTACCTGTCGGCTGCTTTAACTACAAAATATTGATGTTCTACGTTTTCTGCACCAGAATTTTTCTTTCCCGCAGAAATTTCGAGCGGGTCGTTCATATAGTTATTGGCAATATGCCTGACTCCTGCCGGCATGGTTGCAGAGAATAATAGAGATTGTCTTCCTGCAGGTGTATCCTTTAGTATAGAGTCGAGATCTTCTTTAAATCCCATATTAAGCATTTCATCCGCCTCATCAAGAACCATCCATCTTATTTTGTTTAACCTGAGGATATTTCTTCTTATCAGGTCGAGTGTACGACCTGGTGTTCCTACAACAATATGGACTCCTTTTTTTAGTGAGTTTATCTGGGGGACAATGCTTGTGCCTCCATATACGGCAACTATTTTTACTCCTTTGGTATACCTGGAGAAACTCTCCAGGTCGCCAGTAATCTGGAGACATAGTTCCCGGGTAGGGCAAAGAATAATTGACTGAACACCATTCTGGCTGGTATCTATTTGTTCAATAATCGGGAGTCCGAATCCCGCTGTTTTCCCTGTACCCGTCTGGGCCAGACCGATAATATCCCTGCCTGAATCAAGAATTACCGGTATTACTTTCTCCTGGATGGGGGTTGGATTAATAAATCCAAGGTCGTCTATAGCCCTCAGGATCCCTTTGCTTAAGGGATACTCTTTAAATGTTTGCATATTAATATGTTATCAGGCCGCAAAGGTAGACTTTATATTCGATAAAACTTCCCATTATCGAATATATTATATTCCCTGCCGGGAGGAGACAGTTAAAAACTATTTATGCTTGTTGATAAACTTATTAATAAGTGGGTTGATTTAGATTTATTATTCCAGGAAATTCGTGGGTAATTAACAATACTGCATACCTGGCAAAAATATGCTTAAGCTAATATCCGGCATACTGGGCTTAATGTTCTTGTTTTCGGGAGGGAGGACGACGGAGTCTGACTCCCTGACAGAAGGTGATGCACCTTTAATAAGAACTTACGAGATTTTCGGGTCTAAGTATTCGAGGGTAGAAATCAAAGACAACACTCTTGATGGTACAGTATACTATCTAATGTCCGGGCATGGCGGACCGGATCCCGGTGCACTGGGCAGCTATGGTAAATATATTCTGGCAGAGGATGAATATGCCTATGATGTGACCCTGCGCCTGGCCAGGCGGCTTATCGAACATGGAGCTCTTGTTTATATGATTACAAGGGATAATAATGACGGTATTCGCGATCAGAATATTCTGCCCAGAGACAAGGATGAAAGATGTTACCCGTCTGAACCTATTCCGGCAAACCAGATAGCCAGATTAAAACAGCGAACCAATGCTGTAAACCGTCTTAACCGTAAATATGGTGGTCGCTACCAGAGACTGGTTGTACTACACCTCGATAGCAGCAGCAGCAGCGAAAATATAGATGTATATTTTTATCATCATCATAACAGCAAGTCTGGAAAGAGGATGGCTACAAATATTCATAATGCCATAAAGGATAATTACCGGAAGCATCAACCAAATCGCCCATATAAGGGTACAGTTACTACGCGGAGCGGATTATATGTAATAAGGAATACACATCCACCAACTGTCTTTATAGAGCTGGGTAATATCCGAAATTCAAGAGATCAGAGGAGGTTTGTTATAGCCGATAACAGGCAGGCACTAGCAAACTGGATTTCTGATGGGCTGGTAAATGATTATAAAAGCAGATAATAAAACGTGTGTAAAACAGTTAAAAATTAAGAATGAATTACCTGGATATTATAATACTTGTTATAGTTGCCTGGAGTCTTTTCAGGGGTTTTAAGAACGGATTATTTATTGAGATTGCATCTGTGGCTGCACTTATACTGGGAATATGGGGTTCGATAAGGTTTTCCGGATTTACTGAGATCAAACTTGTTGAATATTTTGATCTTCAGACACAATATATTGGTCTTATTTCCTTTATTATTACCTTTATTTTAATAGTGGTACTGATTCATTTTCTTGCCAACGCCCTTGATAAGTTACTTAAGGCTGTTGCCCTGGGCTTTGTTGTCAGGATCTTAGGGATGCTTTTTGCTGTAATTAAATCGGTACTTATCCTGAGTATAGTTTTTGTTGTTTTAAGCACTCTCGATCGTAACTCAAAACTTATTACCACAGAACAAAAGCAGGAGTCTGTTCTCTACAGTCCAGTTGCAGATTTTGCTCCCATGCTTTTCCCGATTATTGAAGGAGGAGATCTGAAGAATAGTTTTAACAAGCTAAGGAAGGGCAAAGGGGAAAGAGTAAAAAGGGATGAGCCTGGTGTAATTGTCTGAAAGGGCAAATAGCTAAGTCATTTAATTTCTCGACCCTTTCAACCCGGTTTCACATCAGTTTCAACCCTTTCGCCCTTCGTCGTTCGTCTTTCGTCACATCTTCTTATATTTGCAGTTAATATTATATAAAAACAGAGAATGAATTTTGTAGAAGAACTGAAATGGAGGGGTATGATTCATGATATCATGCCCGGTACAGAAGAGATACTTAAGAATGAAATGTCGGCTGCATATGTAGGTTTTGATCCAACAGCCGATTCTTTGCATATAGGCCATCTGGTGGGTGTTATGATGTTAAAGCATTTTCAGAATTCAGGTCATCAGCCTATTGCCCTTATAGGTGGTGCTACAGGTATGATAGGAGATCCTTCAGGTAAATCACAGGAAAGAAACCTTATGGATGAAAGGACCCTCAGGCATAACCAGGAATCGATAAAGAAGCAACTTGCAAAATTTCTTGATTTTGAATCTGATATACCCAACAGGGCACTGATGGTAAATAATTATGACTGGATGAGTAAATTCTCCTTTCTTGACTTTATACGGGATATAGGTAAGCATATTACAGTAAATTATATGATGTCGAAAGACTCGGTAAAAAAGAGGCTTGGATCGGAGTCAAACCAGGGCATGTCTTTTACCGAGTTTTCTTACCAGCTGGTTCAGGGCTTTGATTTTCTTAATCTATACAGGGAATATAACTGTAAACTACAGATGGGAGGATCTGATCAGTGGGGTAATATAGTTACAGGGACCGAGCTAATAAGGCGTAAAGAGGGAGGCGAAGCAAAGGCAATGACCTGTCCGCTAATTACCAAGTCGGATGGCACCAAGTTTGGAAAGACCGAGTCGGGGAATGTCTGGCTTGATCCTGAGAAGACATCGCCTTATAAGTTCTATCAGTTCTGGCTTAATGTATCGGACGAGGATGCAGAAAAGTATATGAAGATATTTACCATGCTCAGCAAGGATAAGATCGAAGAACTTGTCGGGGAACATAAGGAAGCTCCTCATATCAGGGTACTGCAGAAGAAACTGGCCCAGGAGATGACGATAATGGTTCATTCGGAGTCAGATTATAATATCTCTGTTGAAGCCTCGGCGATCCTCTTTGGAAAAGGAACAACAGAGACACTCAGAAAGCTCGATGAAGATACTTTTCTTTCGGTATTTGAGGGTGTACCTACCTTTGATATTGATCAAAGTATAATTGAGAAGGGTATTAATGTAACCGACCTGTGTTGTGAGCATGCCCAGGTTTTTCCATCCAGGGGAGATATGCGTCGACTTGTTAAAGGAGGAGGAGTAAGTATAAATAAGGAAAAGCTTCAGGACGCTGACCTAATGATAGGAGTTTCAGATCTTCTGAATAATAAATACTTACTGGTTCAGAAAGGGAAGAAGAATTACTTTGTTATCAGAGCGGTGTAAAACTGCTGAACAGGATCGTATCTATCTGAGGGTAGCTGCTATAATAGAAACATCATCAAACATATACGGGTTATCATCAGGTATTCCCAGGTCTGCTATCAGGGACTCAATATTCTTATCTATACCATCCCTGTTATTTATATGACTTATTATTGGCTTGGTCCCAATATCTTCTCCACTATCATCTTTAAGCTCAGACAGTCCATCTGTATATAGAACTATCTTGGAAGGATTTAAAATTTTAATTTTTTTGCTCTTAATAAAGGGGATCTGATCGAGCATACCTATGCCGACGCACGATGCATCGAGGTGAGATATATCACCGGTATGCATATCGTAAAGGACAGGCGAGTTATGCGCAGCATTTACATACTCCAGTTCCCTTGTAGCCTGGTTATATCTGGCAACAAAGAAGGTAATAAACTTTTCTCCTGAAGCATTTTCAACCACTACCTTATTAAGTGTTCTGATAAGGTGTTCCAGCTCTACTTCTGCAGTCAGAAGTGCCTTATAGCTTGCCTGGAAGTTTGACATCAGTATTGCGGCAGATACACCCTTCCCTGAAACGTCAGCTATACACAGGCCTGTTATTCCACCACCGAGATCTATGCAGTCGTAATAATCGCCCCCTACATCATAATGAGGATGGTAATAGCCGGTTACCCTGATATATTCATTATTGGGCAGGATCTCATTATCAGGAATAAGCATGGTTTGCATTCTGGCGGCCAGCTCCATCTCTTTTTTTATAGCTTCCTGGACAAGAGTTTCCTTAAACAGCCTGATATTTTCTATCGCAACAATAATAATGCTTGATATGATTTGTATAAAACGAAGGTGTTTAAGGATAGGACTCATCCCGGTTCCTTCTTCTTCGATATCGCCTATCAGCACATAGGCCAGCGGAACGTTGTTATTTATTACAGGGATAATTATTTCCACCTCAGGAAGTCCGTTTTCTTCTTCATGCGGAAGTATAACTGTGTCTGTAAAATCTGCCAGGCGCTCCTGGGGATTTACCGACGACTCCAGGCTCTTGTCGAATCCGGCATTCAGTATGCAGTCCCATTGATCTGAATATTTAAAAATAAGTATTTTCCCAATATTCAGATCGTCGCAAAGAATTTTCTTATACTTGGCAAGCAGTTCTTCTGTAGACAGGTTTGCATTAATGGAGGTGGTAATATCCAGTAATGAGTCCAATTTAAATTTGGACATCTGAAGTCTTTTCCTGGATGATTTATTGTCCATAAAATGGAAGTATTATTCCTTAACTCTTTCTACGTAGGATTTATCGCGCGTGTCTATTTTTATTTTTTCACCGGTTTCAACGAAGAGAGGTACCATAATTATGGAACCTGTTTCGATAGTTGCCTGTTTTAGTGTATTTGTTGCGGTATCTCCTTTTAGTCCGGGTTCGGTATATGTAACTTCCATCACAACGAATTGTGGCAGGTCTACATTCAAAATATTTTCTGTTTCAGCATGCACCACCACTTCGCAGGTATCTCCTTCTTTCAGAAATTCTGAATTTTCAATCATATTTTCGTTGATTGTGATCTGCTCAAATGTTTCATTATGCATAAAAACGAAGCCCATATCATCTTTATAAAGATACTGGTATGGGCGTCTTTCCACGCGGGCAGCGTTTACTCTTACTCCTGAAGTAAAGGTATTCTCTATTACTCTCCCTGTTGTGATACTTTTTAGTTTTGTTCTTACAAAGGCAGGGCCTTTACCCGGTTTAACATGTTGAAACTGTACTATGGTATAAAGGCCATTATTATACTCTATTACCATACCATTTCTAAAATCTGATGTTGTTGCCATTTTCTATTGTAAATTATCTGTTAGTTCTGTAATAATAATTTTGTGCTCCAAAGATATGATAAATGAGACAAAAGGCATAGGGCATAAGACAAAGGGATTTAATTGCCAGGAATGTTTTTGCGTGGTATTGTTGCAATAAAATCTTTCAGGTAATATGGTTCAAAGTAGGCTATATCTACAAATTCTTTATTAAGTAAAGCTTTTTGTGCCGGAACTGCCAGTGAGCTCGCGCTCAGCATATATTTATCTTCAAATATTGCATTGGGGTGTCTGATAATATCTTTGCATTTTTCAGAACCATTACCAAAGAATAATATAGTGGATTTATCAAGCATATCCCTGTATGATTCTTCATTAATAATTTCTGCTTTTATTACTCTGACTTCATCTCCCTCATAAGTATAAACCGATGAATAGACCTCCATCCTTCTTGCATCAATCATCGGGCAGATAAGTGTCTTAGTATCTATATGTGGGTGATGGGCGTATTTTTTAATAGCCCCGTGGTACATACTTTTCAGTGTGCTGACAGCAATTAGCGGTATACCGGCTCCAAAACAGATGCCTTTAGCTGTTGAAACACCTATTCTTAGTCCGGTATATGAGCCGGGTCCCTTACTTACGGCCACTGCCTCAAGCTCTTCTGCCTTGATTTTATGATCGGCAAGCAGTTCTTCGATAAATACTGTTAGAAGAGATGCATGCGACTTATCGATACTGCTTTCTCTCAGGCCCAGAACATTGTTTCCATGGGAGAGTGATACAGAGCAAACACTGGTAGCAGTTTCGATACAGAGGATCATTATCCGGGTCTATTTTTCGGTATTAAACAGCTCTTCCCTGGGAACTACTTCGATCAGTGTGCTATCTGACAGTTTCTTGCTTATCGCGCTGAAGGGGGCTGAGATAATATCTGCGCCGGCTTCAATGCCGCTTAAGATCTCAATAAATGAATTATCCTGAATTCCTGTTTTAACGTCTTTTGCAAGCGAATAAGTTCCGTCTGAAACAAATACCAGGGTTCTGACCACTTCATCGGCAAGACTGCTGGCCTCATAGCTTGAATCAATTCTGGTTGTCACAGCCTGAATAGGAACAGTCAGGACATTATATTTTGTTGATGTCTGAATATCTACTGTGGTCGACATTCCTGGTCTGAAAGGGTTCTTTTTTGTTTCAGTTACAAGATCTTTATAACTATCGGGCAGTACAAATATTTTGACATCAAAAGTTGTTACCTGGTCGGCCGAAACACCTGTGGTATTGGCTGAATTAGCGATCTCAGTAACAAGGCCTTTAAACTTATAGTCGAGATATGCATCAACTTCAATAATAGCTGTGTCGTTCATATTTACCTTGATGATATCGTTTTCGTTTACTTCAACCCAGGCTTCCATACGGGTAAGATCTGCTATCCTTAGCACCTCAGTCCCGGTCATCATTTCCGTACCAACCACTCTTTCTCCCTGTTCAACCAGCAGGGTTGATATGGTTCCCGACATCGGGGCATATACGGTGGTTTTGATAAGATTTTCATTGGCTTCTTTCAGGCTTGCTTCAGCACTTTTTACAGAGAACCTGGCTGCCTGTACTTCGGCCTCGGCAACCTTGTTGGAAGCTTCTGCCTGTTCAAAATCGGAGAGAGAAATAGTTTGTTGATCAAATAGTTGCTTGCTTCTTTTATAAGCAAGTTCCGATTGCATAAATTGAGCTTCAGCCTGCGACAGACGTGCTCTGGCCGACTCAAGGGCTGCCTGGGTTCTGTCGCGCATCGAGATATATGTATCAGGTTTTATCTTAAAAAGGAGATCACCCTTATTTACAAAATCACCCTCTTTAATATCCAGCTCTACTATTTCACCCGAAACATCAGGACTAATAATAATTTCTTTTTCTGGCTGAATTTTACCATTAGCCGTAATAATTTCTATTATCGACCTGGCTTCTGCCTGTTCGACAGCTACTTTTATTTTAAGAGCGTTTCCAAACCATCCTTTATTCTTGCCAATAACAGCAAAAATTATAAGAACTAGGGTTATCGGTATAAGGAATTGAAGTAGTTTATTGGATTTCATATCTGCTTATGATTTTCAGGTTTTCTAGTTTTCAAGAGATAGTAGCTCGCCCCTGTAAAAGTCAAGCACCTTTGTTTTAAAGATAAATTCATATTTAGATTGTGCCAGGTCAGACTGTGCGCTCAGCAGCTGCGATTTAGCCTGGTTATACTCTGTCGGGGTAACCATTCCCACATTAAATTTCTGTTCTGAATAACGAAATGATTCCTCCATCGAAATAACTGCTTTCTGGCTGGCATAATATGATTTCAGGCTTGCCTCAGCATCAGCAAATGCCTGCTGTATATTTTTAAACAATTGTTTTCTTGAATTTTCAAGAGCAAAAAGTGAATTCTGGATATTTATTTTTGAATTACTGATATTCGTTCTGACCTGCCAACCGTTAAAAATCGGTATATTCAGCGACAGACCAATGCCATAGTTTATATTATCGTTAAGCTGGTCGGCAAAAGGATATTCCCCGTAGGTAGGAAATCCTGTTACAGGATCTGCACCTGTAATTCTTTGTCGTATATCGGAGTAGCCTGTGCTGAATGTTGAGCTGAGGGTAAGGCTTGGACTCAGTGCTCCTTTAGCTATTTTTAGGTCATATTCAGCGCTCTTAAGTCTTAGTTTTGCACTTTCTATTTCAGGTCTGATTTTTTCAGCCTCACTAAATATTTCGTTTAGATCGCCATCAATTATTTCGGATTCTCCTATGTCAATATCTGGTTCTTTTATTTCAAAACCCTCGGTGCTTTCAAGTTCAAGAAACTGTGTAAGATTCAGATATGATAATGCCAGCTGGTTCTGTAAATTTATTAACTGCACTTCTTCGCGGGCTGCCTGAGCCTGTATTTCAAGCAGACTGCCCATGGCAAGGCTGCCTGCCTCTACCATAGATTTAGTACGGCCGATCTGTTCCATGGTTGTAGCCAGCTGACTTTCGGTAGCAGCAACAAGCTCCTTGTTAAGCAGTATTTGAAGATATCCCAGAGCGATAGATAGCGATATATCATCCTTAATTTTCTCCAGGTCTTTAATACTCGCCTCAAGATTATAGGTATTGCTTTTAATAGTATTAAGTTTTTGTAAACCGTTAAATAAACTTACGCTTGCCCCGGCGTAGAAATTACTCGACATAACGGTTTCATTTTCAGTAAATTCATAGGTTGTTTCATCCAGAGCCCGTCCGAATGAAAAGTTATTGTTTGCAGTACCGTTTAATGAAGGCAGACGACTCAGTTTCGATTGTAACAGAATATTTTCCTGGTAAGTGGTTTGCAATTCCTGCTGCTTAATAGTGATATTGTTATCTATAGCGTATTTAATGCATTCTTCCAGGCTCCATATTTTCTCCTGGCCTCTCACTTTAACACCAAAAATAAAAAGCAGTATTATAAGGGGGAATAATTTCTTCATATCCAAATTTTCAATTATCCATAACTTTTGACTACGAAGATAGATAATTATGGCGAATCTACTAGATTAGTTATCTGAGTTTTGATGTCCGGGATAAGGCTTGCCGAACACAGAACTCATGGAAGAGAACATTTTATTTCTTCTGTTTATTGTATCTTTACAGTATAAATGAAATTATAGTATAAAAAATTTGATATGAAAAAATTAGATCTTGAACCGGGAGTACTTTATGGAGAGGATGTAAAACAATTATTCGACTATGCAAATAAGAATAATTTTGCAATTCCGGCAGTTAATGTTATTGGCACAAATTCAGTGAATTCAGTATTGGAGACTGCCAGAGATGTAAACTCACCGGTTATAATACAGTTTTCAAATGGGGGAGCTCATTTTTTTGCAGGAAAGGGTCTGACATCTGAGGGGCATGAAGGCGCTATTGCGGGAGCAATATCCGGAGCACTGCACGTACATAATGTAGCTGAATATTATGGTGTACCGGTAATTCTGCATACAGATCATGCAGCCCGGAAATTATTACCATGGATAGATGCTTTGCTTGAAGCAGGGGAAGAGTTTTATGAGATGAATGGGAAGCCTCTTTTTAGCTCACATATGCTTGATCTTTCGGAAGAACCAATTAAGGAAAACGTAGCCACCTGCAAGGAGTATCTTAAAAGAATGGATAAGATCGGTATGACACTTGAAATTGAACTGGGTGTGACAGGGGGAGAAGAGGATGGAGTAGATAATACTGATATTGACAGTTCAAGGCTTTATACCCAGCCCGAAGAGGTGGCATATGCATATAAGGAACTGTCAGAGATCAGCGAGAATTTTACAATTGCTGCTTCTTTTGGTAATGTGCATGGGGTATATAAACCCGGTAATGTTGAGCTTAGGCCGATAATACTAAAAAATTCTCAGGACTATATTAAGAAGGAGTTTAATACTACAGATAATCCTGTAAACTTTGTATTTCACGGGGGGTCAGGCTCAGAGAAACACCTGATAAAAGAGGCCATTAACTATGGTGCAATAAAGATGAATATTGATACAGATATGCAGTGGGCTTTCTGGACAGGGGTGAGAGACTATTATGAAGAGAAAAAGGCATACCTTCAGTCGCAGATAGGTAATCCTGAAGGTGAAGATAAGCCTAATAAAAAGTTTTACGATCCAAGGATCTGGCTCAGAAAGGGTGAGGATACCTTTATTACCAGGCTTAAGGAGGCATTTGAGGATTTAAATGCCAATAACAGGCTTTAGAAGTTTTGAGTAATGCAGATATCAGGCGATCAGGCTATTAGGGACTGATCGCTTTTTTCTTGTTAATAATTATTGTCTGTCTTCGGGCAGGTGATATTACATATTATTAATTTTACCTTTAGTTACTTAATCAGCATATTTTGAGACGTTTGAAAGTAAAGGACGACAGGCTAAAAAGAAATAACAGGCTTACTGTGATGCTTAATAACAGGGAACTCAGGGCCTTGAATCTTTATTGCCAGCGCTTCAGGGTTAGCAACAGGTCGGGCTTTATGCGTGAAGCTATTATGACAGCTATTTTAAAAAGATTCGATTCTGAATCGCCAAGTCTCTTTGAAGAAGGTGACCCTAACCTTTTTTCGAACGATAAGGATTAAAATCCGGCAGACCGTTACGAATGATCCATTCAGGACACTAAACACTTATTCTTCGCGCCTTAATAAAGGGTAACTTTATACAAAAAACAAGGCTTAAAACAGCCATTTTTCAGGATCTTTTATCCTGTGTCCGCATGCTAGAAAGTGAGGCATTTCAGAACTGTCAAAGCTATAGGAGATTTCATGGGTGGAATCATAGGAAATTAACCGGCCTCCGCTCTCACATAGTATAAGGTCACCGGCAGCTATATCCCAGCCAAAGATAGTACCCTTCTTAATATACAGATCAGCCCTGCCCTCTGCAATCCTGCAAAATTTTATAGCAGAACCCTGCTCCCTGATTTCAATGGTTTCAGACTCACTCGCTTTATTATACCACTCCGATTCTGTTAAATTGTGATGAGACCGACTTCTGAGTAAGATAAGAGGTCTGTTACTGTCTGTATTAAGAAGAGGTAGTTTCTCAGGTATTTCGTTATTCAGAACGAAGGCGCCTCTGTTTTTTAATGCAAACCATATTATATCTGATGATGGTGCATATATATAAGCTTCAACAGGCCTTCCCTTATCAATAAGAGCAAGGCAGATGCAATATTCTCCATTACCCTTAATAAATTCTTTTGTTCCATCCAGAGGGTCGAGGAGCCAGAATAGAGAAGGTTTATCAATGCTTGCCCGGCTAATAGACTGCTCTTCACTTAATACAGGGATATCGGGGAAGTTATCAGCCAGCATATTTCTAATAATAGAATCTGATATAAGGTCTGCATCTGTGACAGGCGACTTATCGGATTTTGTATTGATATTATAATCGCCTGATTCAATCCTTTGAATCTTATTACCGGCTTCACGCAGGGATTCAAAGATTATTCTTCTATTACTAAGCAGATCCATGTTTTTACAGATCGGTGAAGGTAAATTTTAATAAAGTTAACAAAGAATAGTTTAGAATGAGTTTGCTATTTCTGTTATTACTTTTCCGTAATGCCATTTACCGGAGGAGTCAAATCCGTAAACAGAAATTTTATATAGCCCCGGATTATTGTTGAAATAGATATTTTCTTTTCCTGAAGAAAGAGGTTTTAATGATTTCCACACCAGTATATCATCAATATTCGGTAAGCCGGGGTCATCAGGTTTTTTTGTAATGATCGGAGAATATCCGGCTTTCTGAGGAAGTTGAAATGTAGATAAAAGGGTGTTTGGTGGAATACTAAGACCGCCAAAGTCTTTATTAACAGACCTGATATCAATTATTCCTTCAAAGATAGCATTGCCATGTACAAAGAAATTGTTGACTGCCCTTATAGTCTTAATTCTATCGGGTGGCAGGTTTAAAAGGTCTTCATAGTCATATAAAGGAATGCCATCAAACAGAATCAGTGTGGGATATCCACTGGAGAAGATATTTTCTCCTAAAATCTTTATTACATATTTCTTTTTATGTTGCCTTATACTAACAAATGGCACTACTTCAAATATTACTTCTCTCAGATTCGGAAGGCGTATATAATCTTCAACCAGGACATTAACATCCGCCTTACCATAGAATGGATCATGGATTGGGAGGGAGTCGGTAACAATATCATTCCGGGTTTGCTCCTGGAAGTAAATATTTTTCAATTTAATATTTAATAGTCTCTTCTTAAGAAAATCAAGTTCTTCTGCTGTAAATGTAGCGCTGCAATTTTTACCTTCCATTTCAAAATCAGAATAATTATCCTGTATCTCAATCTGCCAGGCAGGGTCATATTCTTCGATAAAATTTAAAATATAATCTCTTGGGCCTGATTGACCTGGAAAAGTAAAAACGAACCTTCCGAATTCGTCTGTTAGGACAGAATATAATGAGTTATCGTTTAGAATGGAGAGGGCTATATATTTGTTATTTACAGGCGACAAATCATTCTTGTTGATTATTTTACCAGAAAAAATGCCCCCTCTTGTTTCGGGGTAATATTCAATATTATCTCTCTCTCCATATTCTGAACCTGAGGCTGGAAATTCAGAGTTTTGTGAGAAGAAGGCTTTTACAATATCATCCGGATAGCTATTGTTTATAATCCATCCTTCAAAAGCTTCCTGAGAGGATGGTATAAGATAGTTTGCAGGCCATCCTGGTAAGCCTGGCAGATAAATATCTATCTTGCTTCCCGGGATGTAGGTGTCGGCAATAAGATTTAGCTCACTGCCATTTATATCATTAAAAGATCCATTTGTGGAATAGTTAATAGAGTGTTCTTCGCCGGTCATTATATGTGCCGTTTCCATCTCAATACCTATATCAGAGGATTCTTTATTATAATCTGACCATAATCTTTTAAACAGGATATTGTTATTACTGTCCAGAACCGTGAATTGTGAAATCCCTGATGGAAGGTCTCTTACAGGTATTCGGAACACCAGGCTATCGCCTTTTGCTTCAAGTGTATCAAACCATGACCATGAATATAATCTGTGCACCAATACTTTGTAAGTTTCTCCAGCTGAAACACCTGTAAGGTTGATATTCAGATATCCATATTTCTCACTTATTGATGTTGAAGGGAGTCGGTTTTCTTTATTAAGCAGGGTAAAATCAATATTTTCTTTGTCGAAGCCTCTGGCGAATATTTGAAACCTGTCAGGGTCAGACTGACGATAATATGATGTTCCCCAACCGGTTTGGTCAGTATGGAAGGTCATTACAGTGTCTTCCGGACCGCTTAAGATAATTCCCCGGGCACTTATTTCATTATTGAAGGCATCAGTCGTATAAATACTGCATTTTGTTAATGATGGATCTCCGGGATCGGTATAGGGCTTAATATTTATTTTCAGATGATTATTAACCATCAGCAGTGAATCCTGGCTGGCGTTATCACTATTCAGTATCCTTATAGGGTGAGAGGAGAAGTCTTGCACAGGGAAGTTTCGCATCCAGTTTGTGTATGACACTACCCTGTAACATCCGGTTATCAGGTTTTCCGGAATAGAAATTTTACCTGAAGCCTTTGTCTCTGTTAGCTCAATATTCTTTTTAATAACTGTCTTACCCTTATCGTCGATAAGTTCTACACGGATATTCTTACTTAAGACAGAAGGTCTGTAGGTGTCGTTTTCAAGTAAGCTGACATTATAATAAATATCTTCACCTGCCAGATATATATCCCTGCTTATCTGCAACCAGACTGTTTCCCGGTAATGTGGTTGAGAATTAACACCGGCACTTATGAAGAGAGCCAGTAATGTCGTTAGTATGGGGTAAATTTTTTTAATCATTCCAAGTAAATATTAATAAGACCAGAATGGAGGAATTTCCGTTGTTCCCCCGCGTTCAGTGCAGTCAAAACATCTAATATCGTACGCTGTTACATAAAAGTCTGGTGGTCCTTTCAGGATTAAGAAAGCACCCTCCCAGAGTCTATCCCAGGGTAAGGCATCAGTCCCCACTTCCCAGAGCGGACATTGTACAGTATAGATATTGATTTCCGGTGGCCTGGAAAAATATTTTCTTGCCTCAGACACGCCGGCAACTTCAAATATTCCAATAACGCTTTGTTTTTCGTCGGTGACACATTCAATATTACCTGATAACCTGAAGGGTTGGGTTTCATATAAACCTCCCGTTTCATAAATCAGTTTATTAAGTTCGAACCAGAACTTATATGCAGGCTCAGAAATCCTTAATTGTTTTGCATGTAAGCTATATAGAGTAGATAGCTCGTCCCCATATTGAGACTCGAAATTTAAGGGTGCTTCAATAACTTTGTTTTCTGTCAGTCCTTCGGTTGAGGCAATATATATTCCAAGGATATTTTTGTCTGTATAGCATTTGATGAGATCATAATTATCGAACTCGACAATCTCCCCTCCCAACCATTTGTGTGTAGAATTATGAGGTACACTGTATGTGTAAGTAGCGTCGAGCAGCCACCTGTAATAAGATTCTTCCGAATTATCATCATGAGTACTTGCAAAAAACCGTAAGCCATAATTAGTCTCACCAATGTCTGTTTCTTTTGACTGAACTATATCAGAAGTCAGACTATCTATTGGGGGTGAAATCCTGAGTAGCTCATAAGCTGATTCATATGTCTGGCCATTATATGATACTGATAACTTATAGGATTTATCGTTTTCACCTATAAAAAGCGGATCGGCAGGGACATATCTTCCATTGATGGTTTCAATAAAATCGTAGCTATTGCCATCATTACATAATATTGTGACACTGGCTCCCGATATCTTTGATAAACGCCTGTTAATGATACTAGAATTCTGTATTGTTATTGGTAATGTTTTTGATATTAATACATGAGGTGGCAATAGTGGATCATTTGTAACAAGAGCTTCTATAAAGAGAGTATCCTCGTATTCCGATGTTTCCGGAACAAATAGCTCAATGCACGATGATGCAAATATCAAAATCAGTATAAGGATATTACCCAACCGCATAATTTCCTGATTTAAAATTGCAACTAACCGTAAAAATCGGAACCTCATAATTGACTTTATCTTGAATGTTTTCAGGACCCGGAGTCAGTGAATCTTGAAAGATAAATTCTCTAAGCTTCTGTTTAAGTTCGGAAAATAATTTATATAGAGTTCTTTTACTTTTAAACTTTTTTAGTTGTCTGTCAGTAAGCAGATAGCTTTTTATATACCCTTTATAACCGAAATCTGATAAGTTGTTAAAATTAGAAACAGACAGAACCTTGTCTTTTATCTGCAACCAGACTGTTTCCCGGTAATTTGATTGAGAATTAACACTGGTACTCAGGAAGAGAGCCCGTAATGTCGCCAGTATAGGATAAAATTTTCTAATCATTCCAAGTAAATATTAATAAGACCAGAATGGGGGAATTTCAGTTGTTCCTCCGCGTCTGGTGCAGTCAAAGCATTCAGCGTTCGATGTGAAAAACAGGTCTGGTTGTACCTCAAATAAGAAAACACCCTCCCGTAGTCTATCCCAGGGTAAGGCATCAGTCCCAACTGTGTCGTACTGACATTGCATAGTGTAGATATTGATTTCTGGGGGCTTAAAAAAATATTCTCTTGCCTGAGACACGCCGGCAACTTCAAATATCCCAATAACGCTTTGATTTTGGTCTGTTACACATTCAATATTACCTGATAACTTGAAGGGTTGAGTTTCATATAAACCTCCCGTTTCATAAATCAGTTTATTTAGATCGCGCCAGAACATATAGGCAGGTTCTGAAATTCTTAATTGATTTGCATGTAAACTATATACTATAGACAGCTCGTCCCCATATTGAGACTCGAAATTTAAGGGTGCATCAACAACTTTGTTTTCTGCCAGTCCTTCGGTTGAGGCAATATATACTCCAAGGATATTTTTGTCTTTATAGCATCTGATGAGATTATAATTATCGAACCTGACAGTTGTCCCGTCCAACCATTTGTGTGTTGAATTAAAAGGTACAGTGTATGAGTAAGTAGCGTCGAGCAGCCACCTGTAATAAGATTCTTCCGAATTATCATCATGAGTACTTGCAAAAAACCGTAAGCCATAATTAGTCTCACCAATGTCTGTTTCTTTTGACTGAACTATATCAGAAGTCAGACTATCTATTGGGGGTGAAATCCTGAGTAGCTCATAAGCTGATTCATATGTCTGGCCATTATATGATACTGATAACTTATAGGATTTATCGTTTTCACCTATAAACAGCGGATCGGCAGGGCTATATCTTCCAGTCTCGGTTTCAATAAAATCGTAGCTATTGCCATCATTACATAATATTGTGACACTGGCATTTGATATTTTTGCTAAACTCCTGTTAATGTTACTAGAATTCCGTATTGTTATCGGCAAAGTTCTTGATATTAATACTTGAGGTGGCACCGTTGGATCATTTGTAACAAGAGCTTCGATAAATAGAACATCCTCGTATTCAGATGTTTCCGGAACAAAGAGATCAATGCACGATGATGCAAATATCAAAATCAGTATGAGAATATTACTCAACCGCATAATTTCCTAGTTTAAAATTGTAACTAATCGTAAAAATCGGGACACCATAAATTGATTGTTTATAACCCGATATCTTTCCCTGATCATTTTTGAAATATATAGAATAGGCATTCTTTCTGCCAGTCAGATTATATACAGAAAAGGCCCAGGATCCATGAGCAAATTTATTTTCGAGGAGGTTTCCTTCGAGGTTTATAGAAACATCCATCCTGAAATAGTCGGGGATCCTGTATTCATTTCTGAGAGAATAATTAACAGCCTGTGCGCCATTTATATAGAAAATTCCCGTAGGATAGGTAATTGGTCTTCCCGAGTTATAAACCAGGTTGGAAGCAATACTGACTCTTCTTGATAGCTTAAAGTTCCCAACAAAATTAAATGCATGTGGCTTATCATAATTGGCCGGGTATGTTACGCCCTCATTGATTTTTTGCCAGGGCTCATCACCGTCGACAGTTATCTTCGACCTCGACCAGGTATAGCTTACCCAGCCGGTAAATCTCCCGGCATTTCTTTTTACCATAAACTCTGCTCCATAAGATTGCTGATCACCCTGAAGTATAAGAGTTTCAAAATCAGGGTTTGAAGTAAGATCAGCTCCATCTATATACTCGACAATATTAGTGCCGTTCTTATAATAGAATTCAACAGACGTTTCCAGGGCTTTCTTGTTGAAGTTTTTATACAGGCCAAAACTTGCCTGGTCTGATTCAGGTGGCCGGATATAAGGATCTGTAAGTTTCCACCTGTCAGTAGGTGCAATTGATACGGTGTTTGACAGCATAAATAAATATTGTCTCATCCTGTTCAGACTAAATTTCATTGAGAAATCATTGGTCAATTCATAGTTAAGTGATAACCTGTATTCAGGCCCTGAATAATGTACAATACTTTCATTATTACCATAAGTGGTAGTATCAGTTATATTATCATTATTAAATGGAAGGTCAGGGGCATAAGTGTATATATCAGCAGGGCCCAAATAATTAAAGAAGCTATACCTTAAGCCTGTGTACAGGGTGAGCTTCTCTGTAACACTTATCTCATCAAAGGCAAATATCGAATATTCCAGTCCGTTTTCTTTTCCAAAATTATTTTGAATAAATAATGATTCTGTTCCCAGTGGATCATAAGAACCCTGATTTAGATTGTGAAGTGTGAAATCGGTGCCTAATCCAATCCGGTGATTAAGCCAGGGATAACCAGAGAAATTAATCTTTAATTCCTGCGACCTGACGTCAAACTGGTGTTCAAAGGATGTTGACAGCTGCTCTGTGCTATTATGGTAGTTATTATAATTGCTTATTACAGCAGCCAGCTCCATTTTCCACTTTTTGCTGATATTTTTGTCGTATTTAAGCGATGCTCCTATATTTTGATACCTATACTCATTGGACTGAGACAGAGTGAATTTATCTTTACTATAGTATCCGAATAGTTGCCAGGAAGAATGATTATTACCAAGGATATGGACACTGCCCATTAAATCGTAGAACGAAGCACCACTGTTACTTATATCGGGATTGTCGATTCTGTTCAGAATCCAATCGGAATAAGTTGACCTTGCTCCCAGGATTATAGAACTTTTATCTTTTATAATTGGAGATTCAACGAGAAGAGAGCCGGTGATAGGACTAATTCCACCCCTGGCTCCGAATTGCTTCTTATTTCCCTTTCTTGTTGAAACCTCAAATACCGAAGCAAGTCTGCCTCCATATTCTACAGGGAAGTTGCTTTTATAGAGATTAAAATCACTGATCATATCAGGATTGAAGGCTGAGAAGAATCCGAACAGATGACCGGTATTTAAAACAGGAACTTCATTAACAAGGAAGAGGTTCTGGTCTGAAGCCGATCCTCTTACATTGAAACCAGCAGATCCCTCTCCAACGGTTTGCACCCCTGGCATCATATTGGCAATCTTCAGTATATCTCTTTCTCCCAGCACCACAGGTATTGATTTAATTTCATTCATTTCAATCCTCTGGAAGCCCATCTGCATACCCTGTACATTATCATGCGCCCCTGATTTTACAACTACCTCCTGGATGTCAATAAGCTTTTCAGTCATTTCAATATCCAGGTTACCGGAGCTATGCATTTCAACAAGAAATGATTCAGAAACCATACCAAGGCATGAAAGCTCAAGAGTGAAATTGGACCCTGTTTCAATCGACAGTGAGTAGGTCCCGTCTTTATCAGTAATAACTCCATTATTTGTGCCTGCAACAATTAATGTTGCTCCGATAACCGGCTCTCCGCTTGTCTTTGAAAATACACGTCCGTTAAGTACACTGACCAGAGAGTTGTCCGTTTTTGTTTTATCGCCTATAATAACTTTGTTAATGGATTTTTCGTAAGATATATTGCTGAAATATTGGTCTGCAATAGATTTATTTAAGCTATCTGCTACCAGTATCTTATTATTTTTAATAATATTATCCTGAACCAATTCGGTCTGGCCGGTAAGAAAAAACTGTCTGTTTCCGCGTTTAATATAATTTATTGATTTATCCCGCAGGATATTATTTAAGAGCTTATCCAGGTCTAATGAGTCACCCGAGGTATTAATTTTGACATCTTCTATCCACTCAGGCCGGTAGAAAACATCTATCTGATAATCTCTTTTTAATCTGTCGGCAAACTCAGTAAAACTAATATTATTGAATTCGCCACTTATTATTATTGGTTTAATATCCTGGGCCAGCAGTATGATATTAAATGATAAAAAGAGAGCAGATAAAAAATATATCTTTTTCATCAGGGCTTAGTTATTAAAGAGTTGCAATAATCTACAAGTTTGGTTCTGTCTTGAATGTTTTTACGCCCCGGAGTCAGTGAATTTTGAAAGATAAATTCTTTAAGATTCTGTTTGTGTTCGGGAAATAATTTGTATAGAGTTCTTTTACCTTTAAATCTTATAAGCTGCCTGTCGATAAGCAGATATTCTTTTATATATTCTTTATAAGTAAAGTCTGATGAGTTGCTGGAATTGGAAACAGCAAGAACTTTGTCTTTTATCTGCAATAAACTGATTTTCCCCTCAGACAATGCTTCGCAAAAGTAATTATTATCATTTATTTCTTTTCCGGGGAATTTTATGAATTTATGATTGTCAAGTGTAAATTCGGAAATTAACTTCTTATTCAGGCAGATTTTAACAGGCTGGTTGTTTAAGTTTATTGTATTAATAACCAAGTCATTGGATTCAATATCATATTTTAAAAGCAGATCCTCAAAAAGAATATTTTGAATTACTACTGATCCCTTTTTCCATTCCGAATCAATCCAGTAAGGATTGCCGCTTACTGAGCCCGTCACTCGACTCGTGTATAAAATTCCGCTACAAAGGGTTTGATCGAGACCATATATTTCATCCAGTTCTTCCTTTACTTCAAGGGATGATACAGGCTGATCAGTGTACTGTGCCAGTACAAATGTCTGATTTATAATAAACAGAAACAAAATTACACCAAATAATATTTTTCCGGTTTTCATAAGTGGATATATGAATAAACATAGAAGCCGGGCAATGGCTTAAATTTTTACCATACAAAAATATTATATTTCTATTAAAACATTGCAAATAAATATTAAAACTATCTGGATATGAGCATGCTAAACAACATGACAGAATACCGGATATGGGTCAAAACTGTAATTTTATCGAAATGTATTTGGACTTGTATTCGATTTATTAAAAATTTATTATTTTTGCACCACCTTATAAGGTAGCATTGACCCATGGTGTAATTGGCAACACGTCTGATTTTGGTTCAGAAGAGTCCAGGTTCGAGCCCTGGTGGGTCAACCAAAGGTCTGCATTTTGCAGGCCTTTTTT
>CAZWLP010000032.1:0-4566 GCA_964634565.1 uncultured Rikenellaceae bacterium
CGATGTACCCAGGGAGAGTAAACGCTATAGGCTTCTGCATACTTGCCTTGTTGATTTTTCAAATAATCATTGGCATGCACATAGTCCATAAAGCGGGTTTGGTCGTCTTCTGAAACAAAGCGGAACTCGTTATTTTCCACTTCATCGTCAGTTGGGACATAGATTGCATCATAGTTGTAACCGTCACTATTTATATCGTTAACCGTCATATATGAGTATTTAGCTCCACCGCGCCATCCTTCATAGATTATGCTATAACGGTTACCGCTGTTGTCGTGGGCAGTAAGCAATGCCACAAGTCGATTGGGTTCTGTGTATTGAGAATTGTGCAATCTGATGTTGTTAGGACCTTCTACTGTTGGAACATATGTGAATGCAGATTCTGCATTAGATCCCGGCATCCCCGTTACATCCTTGGAAACTATGTGTGTATAGGCAGCCATTAAACTGAGCCATTCTGTCGGTTGAGCATCGAAAGTAATGTTGCCTGACCAGCCATAACCCAGACTTGTGTTTTCCAGAATGAAGGCCTTTGTGGCGGTCCGATAACCGGCAGGATAAATCGGACGATTGTCAACACCGTTGAAACGGGCGAAACCACCAACGTTTGGAATACTCCAGTCAGAAATAGAAACACCGCTGATTGTTTTGTTATATATTCCTTCTACCGTTACAGATAACGGGAAAGGTGTTTTAAATGCATAATCAACAGCAATTGATGTTTTCCATACTTGCGGCATTTTGAAATTTGGATCTACAGCTGCAATAGCAGAAGGAACGGTTCCGTCTTCGGGAGAAATAGTTGAAGGATATCCCAATGATACTAACTTATCATAAAGTGCAGCAATATTGGCATTTCCGTTAGCATCAGTTACAAGACCGCCGGCAAATTCATCCATTGAGAAACCTCTGTCTGCTGCGTTAGCTGCGTTAATCTGTGCCTGATACTGTACCATTCCACCGTTGGTAGGCATATTGGTGAAGAATACAAGAGGCAAATTACCCGCGAAAAGGCCGGTACCTCCACGAACTTTCAGGCTCTTATCACCAAATGCATCCCAGGCAAAACCTATGCGGGGAGAGAATATGATATTGGCTTTAGGCCATTCTCCTGTATTGATATTACGACCGGAATAATCAATGTCAAAGATAGCCTGGTTTGTTATAAGTTCATTATTATCGAAGAAAAGCCCATCTATACGAAGTCCATACGATAGTTTGAAATCATCAGTAACGCTCCAATCATCTTGCCCGTAAATTCCAATTTTGTTGGTTCTTATGCGAGCTGCAGGATTGCTCTCTCCACCATAGCCATAAGTTAAGTTCACAATTTCAGGTGTTCCTTCGTTTAAGAAGTCGTCAAGACTTGTGTAGCGATAGTATCCTGTACCGTTACGCATATAAGCATTATCTGCCATTTTATATTCATATGCGATACCTCCGACAATTTTGTGGTTACCTGAATAATAGGTCAACTCATTTTTAATGTTCCATACATTGTTGTGAACAGCATTGTTCCATGTGAAAAGCTCATACCCCAGAGAAAGGTAGGCTTGTCCGTCTTGCAAAATGTCAATAAATGGGAATTCATCGGAAGTCGATCCGCGCAAATCGTCAAGTTTTGAGAATGTTGCCAGGAACTGGTTAAATAAGTTATCGGACAATCGGCTGTTAAGGTCAAAAGAGAATGAATTAACAAGATTGTCCATGGAATACATCGAGTTTGCATACGACATTGAGGCTTGTGACATTCTTGCCTCAGACATACGGGTACCTCCATCCATAGATGAAGCATTTGGCGACCTATAGACAAGGTTCTTTGTGTAGTTATACCGTAAGGCCAGACGATGTTTGTCTGTGATATTCCAATCCAGACGAGCAAGCAGTTTGTAATTGTTTTCATCTGCAGGGAAATTTGTGAAAGATCCCGTTTCATATCCATACCTGCTTTTAACAAAATCTGAAACTGTCTGAAGATCGCTTTCTGTTGTGCGGGAAATATAATTATCGGCATCGGCTACACCGTCAGTTGAAGCTCTCCAACGATTTACAATGGTTGGTGTTTTAGCCATTTCTCCGTTTACAAAGAGGAACAATTTGTTTTTGATAATTGGTCCGCCCACTGTAAAACCATAAGATGTATTGCGGTCTACATCACGCGCACCTTCGATTTGCTTACCATAAACTGCATCACCGCGCATGTTTTCATTTCTGTGATAAGTATAGGCACTGGCTTTTAAGGTATTTGTGCCGGATTTTGTAATAGCGTTTACACCACCACCAATAAAGTTAGTCTGACGAACATCATATGGGGCGATTACAACCTGTAATTCCTGGATAGCTTCAATAGAAATTGGGTTGCCTCCACCGGGAAGAGCAGAACTCAAACCGAAGTTGTTGTTGAAATTCGCTCCATCCACTGTAAAGTTAGCCGTACGTCCATCTGAGCCGACAAAGGTCATCCCATTGCCTCCATAGGGCGAAAGGCGGGTAACATCTGTAATGCTGCGACTCACCGTCGGCAAATCATTTATCTGGCTATTAGTGATATTCGTTACTGCACCTGTTTGCGTGGTATTGAATTTTGATGTCCCGTAACCAATCACAATAACCTCTGTCATCTCGGTCGTGGTTGGTACCATGCTAGAGTTCAGGGTTGTGTTTTCTCCGAGCGACAGGGTAATCTCAGTGTAACTCTGGGTTTGATACCCGACGAAAGTTACATTAACAGTATATGGTCCTCCGGGACGCATACCCTGGATTGAATAGAGACCCTGGTTGTTTGCCGCAGCACCATACACTGTTCCGGAAGGCATGTGGGTTGCAACAATCGTGGCACCCGGCATCGGCTGTCCATCAGTCTCAGTAATCTTGCCACTGAGAGTTGATGTTGTCACCTGTGCCATCAAGGTGGCTGTTCCAAAGAACAGTAATAATGGCATAAAGATTAATTTTAGTTTTCGCATGATAGGAAAAGTTAAAAGGTTTATAGTTGTTTTTCGTTATAAATTATTTATAATTAGTTAATTGCCAGTTACACGGCTTGCCCCGAAGGCATAGCACTGCGGTTTATGAAGCCGACACACTACCAATAAACATCGCAAAAAGCGACATTAAAATTATTCTCTTCTTCGTGTATAAAAAATTCAGGTTAGATATAAATTTCGAAATTATTGATTTACAGTAGGATGAAGTCATTCTTATCAGCTGTTTGTTTCCTCATTTTAAGGGACTCTAAAATATTAAATAGAACACTTAATCCGGTTACATTTTGGTAACCTTTTATATACAATTTATGAACAATGAAAGCAGGCCATTGTTGAAAACAATTAAAGTATGTTATCTATAACGTTTACGGTAGCACCAAGATTACTTTTAACATACCATTCTGCGCACTTCGAAGCTTCCCCGAGCGCATCATTTTTTTCCAATAATCTCTCAAGGATATCTGTAAACTGAGTGTTATCTGAAAAAGTAAATGCCCCTCCCGAAGAAAGTAAATCCACTGCCTCCCTGAATTTTAAATGATTGGGGCCAAATAACACAGGCAATCCCCAGCTGGCAGGTTCGAGTACATTATGTATCCCCCTGCCGAATCCACCCCCTATAACAGCTAGTTTTCCATACCTGTATGCGGAAGAAAGCAATCCTATATTGTCTATAATAAGGACATCAAAATCAGAAGGGTCTGATTCGGATGCCTCTGAGTACCTTATGCTTTTTACTCTTAACTTTCTTTCTATCGAGGCAATATGATCATCATCAATTTCGTGAGGTGCAATTATCCATCTTGTCCTGTCAGTGCTTTCATTTATATACCTGCATATAATATCCTCCTCGGCCGGCCATGTGCTGCCTGCAATAATTGCATCCCTGGTCGGGCAAAAGCTCTCCAGGATTTCCAGTTTATCCGATTTCTTTGCTATATCAAAAACCCTGTCAAAACGTGTGTCTCCGCTTAGTATAACTCTTTCGACCCCATATGCCCGTAATAGTTTCTCAGAATCTCCGTCCTGAACAAAGAGTTTTGTGAATCCTTTCACTACCTTCAAAAACCTAAGGCCGTACCACCTGAAAAATAACTGATCCTTTCTGAATATTCCCGATACCAGGTAGCTGGGGATTGAAGCTTCCCGAAGCGTCTCCAGATAATTATACCAGAATTCATACTTAATAAATATGGCTGCATCTGGTTTTACAAGATTTACAAAGAGCCTCGCATTATTACGTGTATCGGCCGGCAGGTACATAACATAATCTGCCAACTCGTAGTCTTTCCTTACCTGGTAGCCCGAGGGCGAAAAAAAAGTAAGAAGTATTTTTATTGAAGGGTCCCTTATTTTTATCATCTCAATAAGCGGACGACCCTGTTCAAACTCACCAAGGGAAGCGCAATGAAACCAGAAAACCCTGTCTGTCTTACTAAACCTGTTCTTAATATTTTCCTTCCAGCCCTTCCTTCCCCTGAGCCATAGCCTTGCCTTTTGATTAAATAAAGAGGCTATAGTGATAAAAAGCAGATAAAGCCTAATACCTATATTGTATAGTAACATCATTATGTGCAAA
>CAZWLP010000032.1:4666-8647 GCA_964634565.1 uncultured Rikenellaceae bacterium
GGAAAGTTTCAACTTTTTCAACTTTTTCAACTTTTTCAACCTATCTTCTTGTACTTTTACAGCAAAATCAATATTTCAATAAAATGATTTCTCTACTGGCGCTTATTATTTCGATAGGGCTTCAGATTGTTGCAGCTTCAATTGCCCTCCGGTTTATGAGACTCACGAAATATCGAATCTCATGGATCCTGCTGTCGCTGGCATTTACTTTTATGGCAGCCAGAAAGATTATTCAACTTATTGAACTTACAAAAGGTGCTTCAGTTCCAGAGATGGAAATGGTAGATGCATGGATGGGCACACTGGTCTCAATATTTATCTTCGCCGGAGTAATACTGATAAGAGAACTCTTCCTTTCACTCAAAAAAGCTGAAATAGATCGTGAAAAAACCGAGCGAAGAGTACTCCACGAAATAATCAACACAGAAGAAAACGAAAGAAAAAGATTTGCCAAAGACCTGCACGACGATCTGGGGCCACTGCTGTCGACGGTTAAAATGTCTGTCTCAGCCCTCACGGAAAGGGCAAAGACAGCGACCGATAAAAAAATACTTGAAAATACAAATCACATTGTAAATGAAGCTATTAATACGATAAAGAGTATTAGTAATACACTGAGTCCGCATATACTTACTAACTTTGGGCTGGTAAGTGCAACTAACTCGTTTATTTCAAAAATTAACCAGACTAAATCGGTAAATATAAGTTTTGACACCAACCTGGCTGAAGAAAGATTAAATTCTGATGTGGAGGTTGTACTATACAGATCGATATGCGAATTAATTAATAATTCAATAAAGCACAGCGGGGCAGCAAATATAAATATCGAACTTAATATACACGGAAAATTTCTTATTTTGCAATATATTGATAACGGCCGAGGTTTTGAAGTAAGCGTGGCCGAAGATATCGAAAGCGACGGTATGGGTATCTCAAATATACATACAAGAGTTAAGTCGGTAAATGGGATACTTTTCCTTGACAGCAGCCCTGGGAATGGGATGCAGGCTATTATCAGGATTAAATTAGATAAAGAACAAATAAACCCGGATTATGAGTAATACTATTCAGGTAGTTCTGGCCGATGATCATCAATTGTTCAGAAACGGACTAAAAATCTTACTCGATGCCTTCGACGAATTTTCGGTTGTTGGTGAAGCAGGTAACGGAGAAGAAGTAGTAAAAATTGTCGGCAATTGTGGTTGTGATATCGTGCTGATGGATATTGATATGCCACTGTTAGACGGTATTGAGGCAACAAGAAAATGCATCGAGCTTAATCCAGACATAAAAGTAATTGCCCTCTCAATGTATGGCGAAGAAGAATACTACTACAGAATGGTAGAGGCAGGAGCTAAGGGCTTTATTCTTAAAGATTCCGATATCTCTGAAGTTAAAGAAGCAATAATTGCAGTTAACGGTGGAGGTAATTACTTTTCTCAGGAATTACTATATAATGTTATCCAGAAGATAAAAACCAGGGAGACCGAAAACAAGATGGCCAACCTGTCGAAAAGAGAAAAAGAAATTCTTCTGAAGATCTGTGAAGGTTTGTCGAACCAGGAAATAGCCGATGCCCTGTTTATAAGCAAGAGAACCGTTGATAAGCACAGGGCCAACCTTTTAAGTAAGACCAACTCTAAAAATACTGCCAGCCTGATTTTACATGCCATAAAAAATAAAATTATTGAGATTTAATTGCCCTGCCTATGGCCGAATCACATTCACTGGGGAAAAGAGGCGAAAATATAGCAGTAAATTTCTTAATATCTGCATCTTATAAAATCCTGGAACGAAACTGGACTACCGGACATAAAGAGATAGATATTATCGCCGAAGACGATAATAATATTGTATTTATAGAGGTTAAGACAAGAACCATAGATTTCCAGCTGCATCCCCGTGAAGCCGTGTCTGTGCCTAAACAAAGAAATATGATTTATGCAGCTCAAACCTATATCGAACGCATGCTGCCCGAGAAAGATGCCCGCTTTGATATTATTTCAATTGTAGTGGATGGAAGAAGGTTTGAGATAGAACATATAAAGGATGCTTTTTATCCTACTTTGTAGGAGCAAAGAGCAAAGGGAGAAGGGAGTAATGAATGAATAGAGAATGCCTAAACCCCTAAACTATTGAACCTATTAAAATGAATATAGAAGAAGTAAGAGAGTACTGTATATCCTTACCCGGGGTTACCGAAAGTTTCCCCTTTAACGATACTGCTCTGGTGTTTAAGGCAGGAAAAATATTTGCCATCCTCGACCTGTCGGAGGAGGCAAGGGGGATAAGTCTTAAATGTAAGCCGGAAAGGGCTATAGAGCTCAGGGAACAATACCCCGAAATTACAGGCGCTTACCACCTTAATAAACAGCACTGGAATGCTGTCGCTCTGAATGGAGATATTGAACCATCTCTGATTAAGGAACTGATAGATCACTCCTATTATCTTATCACAAAAAAATGATATAAATAAAACTGTTCTTGAACAGGGATGGATTATGAATTATCTTAATACGGTATATTTGTAATATTCAATATCACTCTAAAACCATAAAACCAAGATAAAGATGAAAATCAGAATTCTATTTACAGTATTATTGTGTATCAGTGTTCTTAACCTCAGTGCACAAAAGAAGAAAGTAAAAAGCAACGAAGAAGAAGCTTATATATTTACAAAGGAAATCAGCCTGCCTGCTACATCTGTTAAAAACCAGTCGCGTACCGGAACCTGCTGGTGCTTTGCAACTACATCATTTATCGAATCAGAGCTTCTCCGCATGGGTAAAGGCGAATATGACCTTTCAGAAATGTATATTGTCCGACAGAACTATATCGATCGTCTGAACGATAACTACCTGAGAAGAGGAAATGGAAATGTATCGCAGGGATCTCTTGCTCACGACTGGATGAGAGTATTCTCAAACGACGGGATAGTTCCCGACGAGGTTTATGATGGCCTGAATTATGGCTCCCCAACTCATAACCATAGTGAGATGCTGGCATTTATCAAAGCCATATCAGAGGTTCCTGTAAAACTCAGGAATCAAAGCGACCAGTATCATAAGATTGTGGATGGTATTCTTGATACCTATCTCGGAAAAATACCTGAAAGTTTCACCTACAAAGGGAAAAACTATACACCCGGGAGCTTTGCAGATGAGCTGGGGATAAACCCAGACGATTATGTTGAAATAACTTCATTTAATCATTTCCCTTTTTATACTAAAGGAACTCTTGAAGTCCCGGATAACTGGACACACGACAGGTTTTATAATGTACCGCTTGATGAGCTGATAGAGATCCAGGATTATGCACTTAAGAATGGTTATACTGTAAACTGGGATGGCGATGTAAGCGAAAAGGGGTTCTCTCATACCAATGGCGTAGCTATTAACCCGGATATTATCCATACTGAAGATTTCTCCGGAACCGACAGGGCAAGATTTGAAGATATGACTCCCGCCCAAAGGCTTGAAGAAGTTTTTAAATTCAATAAGCCTTTCCCTGAGATTGACGTAACACAGGATATTCGTCAGGCCGGATACGAGAGTTTTGTAACAACCGACGATCACCTGATGCATATTACAGGTATTGTAAGGGATCAGAATGGCACAAAATATTATATAACTAAGAACTCATGGGGCACAGACAGGAACAAATTCGGAGGCTATCTGAATATGTCTGAAAGCTATGTTCGTGCAAAGGTTATTTTTATTATGGTACATAAAGATGCTATTCCCTCTCATATAAAGGCAAAATTAAATCTTTAATGGTATCCTGAATTATCAGAGAGACCCTGGTTTAAGTTTCCAGACTACCTTCGGTGAGCTCGAAGCACTCGTTTGAGACAAACTCGTGTTTGTCGGTTCCAGATTCCAGATTCTTGATTTGAATACTTCTGAAATCTGGAATCGTTAATCTGGAATCTGGAATCTTAAATCTGGAATCTTAAATCAAAAGGTTACATCCTCTAATATC
>CAZWLP010000032.1:8747-27389 GCA_964634565.1 uncultured Rikenellaceae bacterium
AATCTGGAATCTTAAATCTGGAATCTTAAATCAAAAGGTTACATCCTCTAATATCGCTCGAATCAAAGCGACCACTTACCTCGAATAAGCCATCTTCACCCAGCACCCCAAGGTCGGCCGTTTCAATAAAAGAACAGGAGTAGATATTTGCAAGATCAATAATATTTATTCCACCTGTTCTTCCTTTCCCGACAAGAGACATCGGATCGAGTGGATCACGAATAATTATTCTCATCCATGGAGGCGTTTTAAATATGCCATCACCCATCGACCAGGCCTGACTGAGCAATTCGGTCATGCCATATTCTGAATGAACCGAATCAATATTAAATCTCTCTGTCAGAACAGAGTGCAGCTCCTGCCTTACTATCTCCTTTCGCCTTCCCTTCATCCCTCCGGTCTCCATAACAATCACACCAGAAAGATCGGGACCGATATTTTCTGCCAGGTCAAGCAGGGCAAAAGAAACCCCAAGGAGCAGAACCTTATCTCCCCTCAACAATGATTGCTTTATATTTTTTATCAGATCTTTGTAATTATCAAGGAAGAAACCTCCCCTGCCCATGCTGTTCTTTTTTATAAGCCTGTCGGCCATATATACCAGCGAGGAATCATTCCTCTCAAGGTAGGATGGCAAAAGAGCATATATGGTAAGTAAAGAAGGGTCTCCGTAAAACAATGAAAAGCCTTCCGTAAAACTCTTCTCATAGATCGATAGCTTCCTGATATGATGCAAACTATGATCTATACCTCCCGTACCGCTGCTTCTGAACACAGCCTCAGGAATAAAATTACCTGAAACAGGCTTACGGCTTTTAAATAAACTAATTGGAAGAAAGGGAATTTTATCAACAGAATCAATATCTCCGGGTTCTATACCAAGGGCTTTAAGATAATCTCTGTATACTATGTTATTAAGCGACTGGTACCTGAAAATATCAAGTGCCAGCGAAGCAAATTCCTGCTCCGACGAAATTTTAAATGGCAGGGTTTCGTCGTAAAACAACATTATTTACTAAAAATATCAGACCCGTCGGGCTGTATACGCCATTCAAAGGTCACTTCGATATATGGAAGTTCCCGTTGTTCATCCACCTGTATATCAACAATCCTGAACTTGACATAATTACCCTCAGATGTTTTAAAAAGCCAGACCTGGTTCTCCTCAACATCCCAGGCTGCCATCTGCCATGTGCGCGTTCCAACTTCAAGCAAATTATCAAAAGCTGTTTTTGCCTCTGTGGCGCCAGGGTATTCTCCTTCCAAAGCGAAGGACTCTACCAGGTTAACTGTGCCAAAGTATTTACCTATTACACCATTAATATCTGTCTCCAGATGTATCGTGACATCCGGTCCCGGTGGCTCAAGATTGGATATTACCTTCCCCATCTCAAAGGAAAACCCATATACGGTAAAACCCTGACTGCCGGGCACCAGTATATTATCTATGGTATCTGTACCGCTGTACCTATCCTCTTCTTTCTTGCAGGAGCTAAGTCCCAATACAATTAATAAAAATACCAGCAGTAATATTTTATGGGTTTTATATCTCATAAATACTTTAAGTGCTTAGTCCTTATCACCTCTTATAGCTGCAATACCAGGAAGCACCTTCCCTTCCATATATTCGAGCATTGCTCCACCGCCGGTGGATACATAACTTACCTTGTCGGCAAGACCATTTTTATTTATGGCAGCAACAGAATCACCTCCTCCGATAAGACTGAATGCACCATTTGCAGTTGAGCGGGCTACTGCCTTTGCAATTTCGCTTGTTCCCCTCGAAAATTTATCCATCTCAAATACTCCCATAGGTCCGTTCCACAGCACAGTCTTTGATTGCTCAATAATACTGCTAAAAGATTTTATAGATTTTTCACCTATATCAAGGCCCATCCATCCATCAGACACATTATCTGCTTCAGTAACTTCTGTATTTGCATCCTTATCAAAGCTATCGGCATTAACAGAATCTACAGGTAAATATATTTTTACATCCTTCTCTATAGCCAGGTCAAGTAATCTGCGGGCTATATCAAGCTTGTCTTCCTCACAGAGGCTATTTCCAATATTTCCTCCCATAGCCTTTATAAAGGTATAAGCCATACCGCCTCCGATAATAAGGTTATCGGCGCGACCAAGGAGATTTTCAATTATCAGTATCTTATCCGACACTTTTGCTCCGCCCATAATTGCAGTAAAAGGTTTTTCTGATTGATGAATAACCCTGTCCATACTTTCCAGCTCGCTGTTAATAAGATAACCGAACAGCTTCTCACCGGGGAAGCTCCCTGCTATAATAGTTGTCGATGCATGTGCTCTGTGAGCAGTTCCGAAGGCATCATTAACATATACATCACATCCTTTTGCCAGCTCTGATGCAAAGCCCTCGTCACCCTTTGTTTCTTCCTTATAAAACCTTAAATTCTCAAGCAGAAGAACCTGTCCGGCTTTCAGATTAAGCTTGGCCTCTGTTACTTTCTCTCCTATACAATCATCAACAAACAGAACCTCCATACCCAGTAGCTTCGATAACTCAGGAACTATATGTTTTAAAGAAAATTTATCTTCAGGCCCTTCTTTCGGCCTGCCAAGGTGAGACATTAATATTGCAGATCCTCCATCACTGATTATCTTATTTATTGTCTGTATCGCCCCCCTTATCCTGGTATTATCTGTTACCTCAAAATCTGAATTCAGTGGTACGTTAAAGTCCACCCTTACAATTGCCTTCTTCCCTTTAAAACTATATCCGTCAATATTCTTCATCACTGATAAAATTTAATTATTATAACCTGAAAAACTACACAGCCAGATTCTATTATCTCTTTATAAATAACTGCCTGTTTCGCTCTACAAACCTACGTTTTTTTGACTGAAATTTGATCTAATTTCCTATTTTTGTGTGATCAATAACACCTCAGGTACATAATGAAGTTCAGCGAAATAATAGGGCAAAAATCAATAATCGACAAGCTTATCAGATCGGTTGAGGAAGAAAGAATAAGTCATGCCCAGCTTTTTGCCGGACCGGAAGGAAGTGGTAAGCTGGCACTGGCAATTGCTTTCGCACAATATATTTCATGTGAAAACAGATCAGATAAGGACTCATGCGGTCTCTGCCCTTCATGTATCAAGTTTGAGAAACTGGTGCATCCCGATCTTCATTTTGTTTACCCTGTCTTTAAAAAGGGAAGTCAGAAAGAACCTGTAAGTACAGATTTTATAGTACAATGGAGAGAACTCTTACTGGATAATCCTTACTTTAATCTGAATACCTGGCTTAATATCCTGGGTGTGGAAAACGAACAGGGATTAATATATGCATCAGAAGCCTCTGAGATTATAAAGAAACTGAGCCTTAAAACCTATGAATCAGATTATAAATCAATGGTAATCTGGCTGCCCGAAAAAATGCATACTGCCACAGCAAATAAACTTCTGAAATTAATCGAAGAGCCTCCTGAAAAAACTCTCTTTCTTCTGGTCTCGGAGGAAGCCGACCTGATTCTCCCCACGATTATATCGAGGTGCCAGTTTGTTCGTGTACCCGCAATTGATATAAAAGATCTTGCAATAGCTTTCTCAGAAAAACTTGATGTGCCGGTCGACAAGGCAAATGATCTGGCCAGGGCATCCAATGGCAATTTTGTTAAGGGGAAAAGCATGATTACCGAAGATGCAAACAGGAAAGAAAATTTTAATCTCTTTGTTAAGCTGATGCGTCTTTCGTGGAAAAGAGACATAGTTGCTCTCTCTGAATGGACCGACGAAATTGCCAGTTCGGGCAGAGAAGCACAAAAAAGGTTTCTAAATTATGCCATCGACCAATTAAGAGAAAATTTCATGATGAATATCGGGCAGGATAAAAACCAGCTTGTATACCTGATGGGAGAAGAAGACGACTTTGCAAAAAAATTTAACCAGTTTATTAATAAAAAAAATATTGTCTCCTTGATTAATGAGCTTACTCTGGCCCATACTCATATTTCAGCCAACGGGAATGCTAAAATAGTATTTCTTGACCTTGCCCTGTCTGTCGTTAAACTAATACGCCTTAAGTAAGGGAGCCAAACAAATAATTGATATTAAATCAAAATATCACTAAATTTGTACCTCTTTGTATAAAGGCGAAATCAATATAACTCACCCCAATTAAAGTTTGTGGGGTTTAATTTACTTAAGGATGAAGGAGAGCGAGGATAATGGCAACGCTGAAAATCTTGCTGAAGAATCACTGGTTGCCCCAAAATATATACCGGGACATTACAAACTAAACTCTTATAACTGGCTGTCGGATATTCCTTCCGATGGAAGTGATAATGAAGTTATTGAAGTCAGATTTAAAAATACCAGAAAAGGATTTTATCGTAATATAAACCTGATCAGGCTGGAAATTGATGATATCGTTGCTGTTGAAGCTTCACCGGGCCATGATATTGGAAGAGTTTCTATGATCGGACGCCTGGTAGACTATCAGCAGAGACAGGCAAAAAGTATTATCTCCCTGGACGAGCTGAAAAAAGTATACAGAAAGGCTAAGGATGTGGATCTTGAAAAATGGGAAGATGCACGTAGTCTCGAAATACCCACAATGCTACAGTCAAGAAAGATAGCAGCTGAGCTTGGTCTTAATATGAAGATTGGAGATGTGGAGTACCAGGGCGATAAAACCAAAGCCATCTTTTATTATATAGCAGACGAAAGAGTTGATTTCAGGCAGCTCATCAAACAACTTGCCGAAAAGTTCAAGGTAAGAATAGAAATGAGGCAGATAGGAGCCAGGCAGGAAGCCGGCAGAATAGGAGGTATTGGCTCATGTGGCAGAGAGCTCTGCTGCTCATCATATATTAAAAACTTTATATCGGTAACAACAGCCCATGCAAGGGTACAGGATCTGTCGCTTAATCCCCAGAAACTGGCGGGGCAGTGTGGTAAATTAAAATGCTGCCTCAACTACGAGATCGACTCCTATGCTGATAAACAAAAGAACTTCCCTCCCAAAGATATCCCTCTTGATGTCGAAGAAGGGCGTGCTTATTTTTTGAAAATGGAGATACAGAAAGGGGTATTCTGGTATTCATTCGATAAAAACTCTATGGCAAATGCTATTGCTGTTCCTGTTGAAAGAGTTTCTGAGGTACAACAACTAAACAGGAAGGGTAAAAAGCCTGCCCGTCTGGTGGAAAATAAATATGAGGCAGACATTGAGCATAAGTTTGAAAATACCGTGGGTCAGGAAAGTCTTACAAGATTTGAGGATAAAAAGAAAAAAACTAAGCATGGAGGGCGACACAGAAATAAGAAAAGAAGAAATGACAAACACAAAAAAGATTAATATCCGGATAATCCTTCTGTTTGTTTTTCTGATTATACTTACTGCTTCGTGTAATATAAGTAAGAGGTACTCTTTTAATGAGGTATTTCCTGCAGAAGGATGGAGTAAGTATAATAAGCCTCTTTTTAATGTCGGGATAAATGATACCCTGTCCTCCTACGACGTGCTTTTTTCAATACGAAGCAGCCACAAATACCCCTATCGGAATCTCTTTCTGTTTGTTACTACCACATCACCTGCCGGCCAGTCGATAAAAGATACCCTGGAATATCAGCTGGCCGATGAGAAAGGTAACTGGTATGGCAGGGGACTTGGAGATATTCATAATCTGAGCGTAGCATACAAAACCAACGTAATATTCCCTGTCTCAGGAGAGTACCGGTTTCAGATTGAACAGGGAATGCGAAACGATAAGCTTGAGGGAATAATTGATTTTGGACTAATTATAAAAGAAAGAAAGAAATAACTTAAGGTGGGGAAGAATAAGCTATATAAATGGGCCGAAATGATGGAATTCGGTAATGTGGTTCAACCTTCCTTTGAAGAAGTTTTCAGAAAAGACTATCACCTTAAAGGACTCTGGAAGGAACATTTCTTTAAAAATAATAAACCCATAACTCTTGAGCTGGGCTGCGGAAAAGGAGAGTACACTATAGCTATGGCAAAATTATTCCCCGACAAAAATTTTCTGGGAATTGATATCAAAGGTGCACGCATATGGAAGGGAGCAAAAGAAGCTCACAATAATAATATTAGTAATGCCGGCTTCCTCCGAACCAGGATTGAGTTGATTGAATCATTCTTTGCTCCGGATGAGATAAATGAGATATGGATTACATTCCCGGATCCCCAGATTAAAAAACGAAGAAATAAAAAGAGACTGACCGGGGCACGCTTCCTTAATTATTACCGCAAATTTCTTAGCCCGGACGGACTGGTTCATCTTAAAACAGATAGCTCAGAACTTTACGAATATACATCTGAGCTTCTGAAATATAATAATATCATACCTGAGATTTCAACAAACGACCTCTATTCATCTACACTGCCCAGCCACCTGCTTGAGATTAAAACTCATTATGAAAAATTGTTCCTGAATCAAGGGAAAAAGATTACCTATATCAGGTTCGGCATGGATACCGCAAAAGAGATCTCTGAATTACCCGGTGAAAATGAGTGAGACAGGTTTTTTCGAAAGAGTATACGAGCTTGTTAGATTAATTCCGCCAGGCAGAGTAACATCTTATGGGGCTATTGCCCGATACCTGGGTACAGCCCGTTCGGCCAGGATGGTTGGATGGGCCATGAACAGCAGCCATACTAATAATAAATACGTTCCGGCACACCGGGTTGTAAACCGCATTGGACTGCTAACCGGCAAGTTACACTTTGGCAATTCTTCCACCATGAAACAGCTGCTCGAAAATGAAGGAGCTGTGATCGAAAATAACAGAATCCTTAACTTCAAAGAAATGTTCTGGGACCCTGCTGTTGAACTATCGTGATTCCTTGGCCGTATCAAAAAAAAACCATTATTTTGCTTCTTTATATTTAATTTAAATAAAAACAAGCATAATTTTCATAATATGTATACCAAAGATCAGATACTCGAAGGGCTTGCTAATGTAATATATCCGGGCGAAAAGGATATTGTTAGTATGGGAATGGTAGAATCCGTTGAATCTACAGATAAGGGAATTAAAATAGTACTGAAAACAAAATTACCAAAAGACCCGGTAATAAACTCACTTAAACATGCATGCGTGCAGGCTCTTAAAGATAAGTTCGGAGCCGACACCACAGTGCTCGATATCTCAGTTAACGCTCCTCAGCCGGCACAGCCAGCTGCAAAACAAATTACCAGGCTTCTGCCCGATGTAAAGAATATTATCGCTATTGCCTCAGGTAAAGGAGGAGTGGGTAAATCTACTGTTGCCGTTAATACAGCAGTTGCCCTTGCTAAACAGGGATATAAGGTTGGATTACTCGACGCAGATATATTCGGGCCTTCTGCTCCTAAAATGTTTAAAGCAGAAGATTTCCGCCCACAGGTAAAAAGCGAAATGGGCAGGGAAATGGTGATACCGATGGAAAAATATGGTGTTAAGGTATTGTCGGTTGGCTTCTTTGTCGACCCACAGGAAGCCGTAGTATGGCGCGGACCAATGGCCTCAAACTTCCTTAAGCAAATGATTGAACAGGGCGACTGGGGTGCTCTCGATTATCTTCTGATAGACCTGCCTCCCGGAACAAGCGATATTCACCTGACTATGGTCCAGGAACTTGGTGTAACAGGTGCCATTATTGTAAGTACGCCTCAGGATGTGGCACTGGCCGATGCTATTAAAGGAATATCTATGTTTACAAGCGATAAGATAAATGTTCCTGTGCTGGGTCTGATTGAAAATATGGCCTGGTTTACTCCTGCCGAACTACCCGATAATAAATATTATATATTCGGAAAAGGAGGCTGTGAAAAACTGGCTAAAGAAAAAAATATTCCATTACTCGGACAGATTCCCCTTGAACAGAGCCTGTGCGAAAGCGGAGATAAAGGAAGTCCTGTAGCTCTCGAAGAGACACCAACAGGAAAATCTTTTATGGATCTGGCCCTTAAGCTCGTTGAAAAGACCGAAGAACGCAATAAGAATATGGAACCAACAAAAAAAGTTAATATAAACTAATCTCTCTCTATTATGGAAGCTGCCGAAAAAGAAAAGCTTTTAGATAAGGTACGGGTTACACTGGATAAAGTAAGACCATATCTTCAGTCCGACGGAGGAGATATCGAACTTATAGATATTACAGACGATTTTATCGTTAAGGTAAAACTTACCGGTGCATGCTCGGGTTGCCCCTTTAGCATGCAAACACTGAAAGCAGGAGTTGAGCAGGCCTTAATTAAAGAGGTCCCTGAAATAGTTGAAGTTATAGCGGTATAACACTATAAATTCACTACTTTTAAAACCACTTATATACTAATTTATGGCTTTGGCTGTTTGTAGTATAAACAGATCGGTTTGAGAGAAAGACGCTATTTATATAATTTCTTACTGTTGCTGCTATTGATGGTGACAGGGTATTCATGTTCGGTTGAGAAAAACACTAACCTGAGCAGGTTCTATCATAACCTTACATCACATTATAATATATATTTTAACGGCAGGGAAAGTTTTAATGCCGGGATGCAAAAGATAGAGTCGTCGAACCGTGACGACTATACTAAAATAATGCCTCTCTTCGAGTATAGCAACCCCGATGCAATAAGATCATCCGCAGGAGATATGGACAGAGCCATGCAAAAGGCATCGAAAGTTATCAGCATGCACTCCATGACCGCCAAACCTGATAACAAAAGCAATAAGCCTCTTTCTGATAAAGAAAAGGAGTTTCTGGCTAAAAACGACTACAATAACTGGGTGGATGACAGCTACCTCCTGCTTGGTATGGCCCAGTATATGAAACATAATTTCAAGGAAGCCAGGGTGACTTTTCTTCATAATATCAGAGAATCTGACGATCACGAGATAAGAGAGGAAAGCAGAATCTGGTTAGCAAAATCCTATGCTGAACTTAAAAATTACGCCGAAAGCCGCAGAGTATTGGGCGAAATAACACTACCTGCCTTGTCAGACAGGCTTAAGGCAGATTACTACCTTACAGAAGCTGATATTTTTATTAAGCAGGAAAGATATGCCGAGGCCATAGCTCCGCTTAAAACAGCAAATGAACTGCTTAAAGGAAATAAGCCAAAAAATCGTTACACCTATATCCTTGCAAGACTATATGAAGAAACCGGCAACACAGTAATGGCAGGCGAAACATACAGGGAAGTACTTAAACTTAACCCCGAATATGAACTTGAGTTTAATTCGCGGATAAACCAGGCCGGAGTATTTGATGTTGAAAGCGGGGATGTTGAAAATATAGAAAAAGAGCTGAAAAAACTGCTTAAAGACACAAAAAATATTGAATACCAGGATCAGATCTATTTTGCTCTTGGTAACCTTTCAATGCGAGAAGGAAATATTGAAGAGGCCATAGATTACATTAAGAAATCTGCAGCTGTAAGTACCGTGAATACAAACCAGAAAGGAAGATCATACCTGAGCCTGGCCGATTATTACTTCAATAACAACGACTACCTCCAGTCGCAGGTATACTACGATAGTGCCGTTAGTTTTCTCGACAGGGATTACCCGGGATTCGACGATTTTTATGCTCGCTCTCTTAACCTGAATGAGCTGGTATCATATATTACAACTGTAAGTGATGAAGATAGCCTTCAGTATGTTGCCTCCCTCCCTGAAGCCCAAAAGATGGCTCTTATAAATGGTATAATAAGAGAAATAGAGGAACAGGAAAGACTCGATAAAGCTCCTCTGGACGATCGCTATAATATGGGCCAGTTTTATGAGAACCAGCGCAGGTTTCGTGATAATATTGATGCAAGTGGAAAATGGTATTTCTATAACCAGGCCACACTTGCCTTTGGACGTACTGAATTTAAAAACAGGTGGGGCCAAAGAAAACTTGAAGATAACTGGAGAAGAAGAAACAGGGCGACAATAAATTCAATGGAAATGCCGGATGAAATGAATGGACTTGTAAGCGATTCGGCAAGCCTGAAAGTAAGCGATATCAAATCGCCCGAATATTATCTTATTAATCTGCCGGATAGCGACTCCTTAATAGATATTTCAAACAACAGGATAGCAAATGCACTTTTCTATGCCGCCAGGTTATTCAATACCGAGTTTAATGATTATAATAAGGCTAATGAATATTACTCCGAACTGTTTAAAAGATTCCCCGACCATGCTATTATACCACAGGCTCTTTACGACTGCTATAATATTAATAAAGATCTGAACCGGGTATTTGCCGACGATAAAAAAGATATACTGCTAAGCCGCTTCCCCGAATCAGAATATGCAAGAATATTAACCGATCCCGATTATTACGAGACACTGAACAGAAGTAATCAAAGAGAAGAAGACCTGTATCATCAGGCCTACACTAACTGGGAAAATGGAAATACCGACAGGGTAGTCGTAATCTGTGACAATGCACTTGCTGAATTCCCCGATGGAAATCTTACTGCCAGGTTTACACTTCTCAGAATATATGCTATTGCACAGAAAGTTGATGAACGTACCCTTAAACAGGAGTTGCAAAAACTCAGCTCTTTATACCCGGGAACCAGCGAAAGTAAAAGGGCAGACGAGCTGATTGAATACCTGAACAGGGCAGTTCCTGAGCTAAAGCAGGAAGAAGAAGAAGAAATAGCTAAAAACATCTACCTGGCAGATATCACCGGCCCTCATAACTTCGTTATTATTATCAGGAATCCCGACCTTGACATTAATCGACTTACCTTTGATGTAATTAATTATAATATAGATAATTATACTAACAAAAACTATAGCTCACGAGGCGAGCTGGTAGATGACTCATATATTCTAATTACCGTATCAACGCTGGCAGATGAGTTTATTGCGGCCGAATATTATAATAATTTCGATTATACCAGGGTGCTGAATAATATCGGCGACACAGAAGTTCTGACATTTACAATAACTCCGGCAAATATGGAGGTGTTCAGAAATGATAAAGACCCCGACAGATACTACCTTTTCTTCGAAGATAACTATCTCAATATTAATAAATAAATCCCGTCCCGGGGATAATACAAAGATTCAATGAGAAAGATCAGGATATTATGGACTGACGATGAAATTGAGGTGCTTAAACCCCATATACTTTTTCTGTCTGATAAAGGATATGACGTAAGCACCTGCTCGAATGGTAATGATACCATAGACCTGGTAAATAATAACGACTATGATATTATCTTTCTCGACGAACATATGCCCGGAATGAGCGGGATAGAAACACTCAGGGAAATAAAACAACTGAAGCCGGAGATTCCCGTTGTAATGATAACTAAAAGCGAAGAAGAGGATATAATGGAGATGGCAATAGGTTCTCAGATTGCCGATTACCTGATTAAGCCTGTTAAACCAAATCAGATCCTTCTCTCATTAAAAAAAAATATCGAAAGCTCCAGGCTGGTATCGGAAACAACAACAACAGATTACCGTATCGGCTTCTCCAGGCTCAGACAGGAAATAGATGATGCGGGCGGCCACCGCAATTGGTCGGATATTTATAAGAAACTAATATACTGGGATACCAGGCTCGACAGGATTGACGATCCCGGCCTGCGCGAGATTTTTTCAATGCAGGAGCACGAAGCCAATATTGCCTTTTCAAAATTTATTACAAAAAACTACCTCTCCTGGTTTACTCCTGAATGTAACGAAAGACCTCTTCTGAGCCCGTATGTTATGAGCGAAAAGGTATTTCCCCTGTTGAAGCAAAAAAAGAAGGTCCTCTTTATTGTAATAGATAACCTCAGGTACGACCAGTGGAAAATTCTTTCTGAAGAACTCTCAGATCTTACCAGGGTAATAAATGATGAGGTGTATTATTCAATACTGCCTACAGCAACACAATACTCGAGAAACGCCATCTTTTCAGGCCTTATGCCCAGGGATATCGAAAAACGAATGCCTCAGTTCTGGGTAAGCGACGAGCAGGAACAGGGGAAGAATCAATATGAAAATGAATTACTGAGCGATCAGTTAAAACGACATTCGATTGATTGTAGCTGGAGCTATTCCAAAATCTCAAATAATATCGACGGAAAAAAAGTTACAGAAAATATCCAGAATATTCTTAACCGCGACCTTACCGCACTGGTTTATAACTTTGTCGACATGCTGTCGCATGCCAGAACTGAAATAGGACTGATAAGAGACCTGGCCGATAACGAGTCTGCATACAGGTCGCTTACCAGGTCGTGGTTTATTCATTCACCACTTTTTGACTTACTTAAGAAATTAAAAGGCAAAGCAATCTCAATAATCCTTACTACCGACCATGGCACAATAAGGGTTAATAACCCTCTTAAGGTAGTGGGCGACCGCTTAAGCTCCACCAATATAAGATACAAACTGGGCAGAAACCTCGATTACCCCGAAAAAGAAGTCTTCGAGATTAAGACCCCTGCAGAGGCTCACCTTCCGCAGTCAAATATCTCTTCAAGATTTATTTTTGCAAGGGGATATGATTATTTCCTTTATCCCAAAAACTATAATCACTTTGTAAATTACTACAAAAACACTTTTCAGCACGGAGGTATCTCAATGCACGAAATGATTATCCCGCTTATCAGCATGGAACCGGTTCCTTAGAATTTTGTAATTTTGGCCTCTTAAGATAAACTAAACCTATTATCGTGCAGCTTACTATTACTTATCTGGCAAGTATCGGTGAAACAGCAAAACAATTTCTGGAGATGAACTCCGGCAAAAAAATATTTGCCTTCTATGGTGATATGGGAGCAGGTAAAACAACCTTTATCAAGGCCCTGTGTGCCGAACTAAAATCTCTTGATGTAGTCACCAGTCCGACCTTTACTCTGGTAAATGAGTATATGACAGAGAAGCACGATTATATCTACCATTTCGATTTTTACCGGATAAAGAAGCTCGAAGAAGCTTATGATTTTGGATTTGAAGAATACCTCGATTCAGGAAAATACTGTTTTATCGAATGGCCGGAAAAAATAGAATCACTTCTCCCGGATTCCATAAGCCGGGTTAAGATAGTGGTAAACGATGACTTTAGCCGGACACTCCATTTTTAATATATATTGTTACAGGTATAAAAAGCTCTTTCTCATCTCTTAGAGAGTAAGGAATCTGCGATTAAATTTATTACCTTTGGTTAAACATTAACCCTCTCCGCCACTATGAAGCAACAGAAAAACAAAGAAAGCTTCGGCCTGACAGATACAGCTCTTATGAGCCAGGAAGAGCATCTTGAAACAGGAAGAAAAAGACGGCAGATCACAATAGGCATCCCCCGTGAAACTGAAAAAACAGAGAAAAGAGTAGCCCTTACTCCCGAGGCTGTAAATATACTCGTAGAAAGCGGTAACGAGGTATTTATACAGGAAGGTGCAGGACTGGGAGCAAATTACTCCGACAACCTGTACAGCGAAAACGGAGGCTCCATTACAAAATCCACAGGCGATATTTTTAACTGCGACCTGATAATAAAAGTTTCTCCCTTTACAAGGAAGGAAGTCGATCAGCTCAGGGGGAGGCAGATTATAATGTCTTACCTCAAAGTACTGAAACAGGAAGAGGAAACACTCAGGGCCATGATTCGTAAAAATGTTACAGCGATAGCCTTTGAAAGAATTAAAGATCGCAATGGAGAGCTTCCTGTAGTTGAATCTATGAGCGAGATAAGTGGCATCACTTCCATACTGATAGCATCCGAATATCTTAGCAACCAGCATGGCGGTAAAGGAGTAATGCTGGGAGGAATAGCAGGTATTACTCCAACCGAGGTAATAATTATTGGCGGAGGCACAGCAGGTGAATATGCTGCCAGGGCAGCAATAGGACTGGGCTCAGTTGTTAAAGTATTTGATAATTCTGTTCATACCCTCCGTAGCTTCCAGTCAGCTATCGGACAGAGACTGCAGACATCTGTATACCATCCCCAGGTTCTTAAGAAGGCTCTTAAATCAGCCGACGTGCTGATAGGCGCAATCCAGATTGAGGACCTCAGACCATGGTACCAGATAACAGAAGAAATGATTAAGATAATGAAGAAAGGTTCGGTAGTTATTGACCTTAGTATTGACAGGGGCGGATGCATCGAAACAACCGAATGCCGGGAAATGGAAGATCCGGTTTATGAAAAACATGGTGTTATTCACTTTTCTGCATGGAATATGCCCTCACGGGTTGCACGAACAGCATCTATAGCCTTCAGTAATGTGTTTGCACCAATGGTACAGGAGCTGGCCGATGCAGGAAGCATCGATGCCATGCTGAAAAGTTCTCCAGGCCTAAGCCACGGAGTATATGTATACAGAGGTATATTAACCAGCGAAACACTGGGTCAGAAATTCGGAATACTGTCAAAAGATATTAACCTCCTGCTTGCAGCTTTTTAAGATAATCAGAAACTGAGTACTGCACTCAGTGAATCTACCCTGAAAAATGCTTCCCTGCCCAGGTAAACAGCACGGTTATCGCTTATATGACCGGCAGGAAAATCAAAGGCAACAGGTATATGATAGTCAGATACAACATCAAGTATTATCTCTTCAATACTTTTACCAAAGGGAACATTTGAATCTGTTATATCACTCATGCCCCCTACAAGCAGCCCCCTGATATTCTTAAATACACCTGCCAGTCTGAGTCCCATAAGCATCCTGTCGACCCTGTAAAGATGTTCATTGGTTTCCTCAATAAATAATATTTTACCTCTTAAAAACTCACTCAGTCCTGTGCCCATAATATTATATAACAACGACAGATTTCCTCCCGCCACAACAGACCGTGTTTCACCCTGCCTCAGATTAGCCGGCATCCACTGGTAAGAACACCGGCCTTCAAATAAGGCTTCCCTCAGGCTGGCTAATGTCTCTGCAGAAATATTACTGTCGGCATAATTTAAGGGCATCTCTGCATGGATTACAGGGATGCCTGTTTTTCTTAATATTTCTGTATGAAGAACAGTAATATCGCTATAACCAATCACCCATTTAGGAAAGCGCTTAAATCCATCAAAATCTATTTGATCAATTATTCTCGACAGGCCATAACCCCCTCTTGCACAAAATATTGCTCTTAAATCCTTATCGTCGAGTGCAGCCTGAAGATCGGCCAGCCTCTCGCTGTCGTCTCCTGCAAATATTCCATCTCTCTTATAAAGGTATTTCCCTTCTGCTGCATCCAGCCCCCACGACTCAATTAATGATATGGCCTTCTTTGTTTTATCAGTATTTACCCTCCCTGAAGGTGCAATAAAAATTACTTTATCTCCCTTATTAAGAAGCGCAGGCATATTTTCAATATTTACCATAAGCCTTTATTATTTTGCAGATAATATCTCTTGCCGGCAGAAAAGGAGCCGGAAACTTATTAATTGCCATGCCATAAATTTACTATCTTTGTCGCGATAAAAAAACAGCAGTATATCTGAAAACCAAAGCATAATGAAAGATCCCCGCAGATACCTTGTAACCTCTGCCCTGCCGTATGCCAACGGCCCTATACATATTGGTCATCTTGCAGGCGTTTACGTGCCAGGCGATATCTATACCAGGTACCTGCGTATAAGAGGCAGGGATGTAATATCTATATGCGGATCTGACGAACATGGAGTACCTATTACACTTAAGGCCAGAAACGAAGGTATTAGTCCGCAGGAAGTAGTTGACAGGTTTCATGCAATAAATAAAAAGGCCTTTGAAGATTTTGGAATTACCTTCGACATATACTCCCGCACATCAAACAAGATTCATTACGAAACGGCATCAGATTTTTTTAAGACCCTGTACGACAAAGGTGAATTTATCGAAAAAGCCTCTGAACAATACTTTGATAATGAGGCACAAACCTTTCTGGCCGACAGGTATATCAGTGGAACATGTCCCCATTGTGCCAACGAAGATGCCTATGGCGATCAGTGCGAGAAATGCGGCACATCACTTAATGCTACCGACCTTATTAATCCAAGATCCGTTATAAGCGGAAGCAAACCCGTTCTCAGGGAAACAACCCACTGGTTTCTGCCTCTCGACAGGTACGAAGACTGGCTTAAAAAGTGGATCCTCGAAGAACATAAGGAATGGAAAACAAATGTATACGGACAATGCAAGTCATGGCTCGACCAGGGGCTTCATCCCAGGGCAGTAAGCCGCGATCTTAACTGGGGCGTCCCGGTACCCGTTAAAGGTGCCGAAGGGAAGGTATTATATGTATGGTTTGATGCACCGATAGGCTATATATCTGCTACGCGTGAACTTACAGACGACTGGGAGCTGTACTGGAAAGATGATAAAACAAAAATGGTCCATTTTATAGGCAAGGACAATATTGTTTTCCATTGCATCATCTTCCCCGTTATGCTTAAGGCAGAAGGCAGCTATATACTTCCCGATAATGTGCCCGCCAATGAGTTCCTGAATCTTGAAAATGATAAGATCTCAACCTCCCGTAACTGGGCTGTCTGGCTCCACGAATATCTCGAAGATTTTCCAGGCCAGCAGGATGTGCTTCGCTATACTCTCTGTGCCAATGCCCCGGAAGCAAAAGACAACGACTTTACATGGAAAGATTTCCAGGCAAGAAACAATAATGAACTGGTAGCCATACTGGGTAACTTTGTAAACAGGGCCCTGGTCCTTACCAATAAGTATTTTAACGGAACAGTACCGGAAAGAGATATTACCAACGACTATGATAATGAAGTGCTGGCCACAATAAATAAGCTTAAGCTCAAAGTTGAGAAGAGCCTCGAAACATACAGATTCAGGGAAGCATTAAAAGAAGCCATGAACCTTGCCAGGCTGGGCAATAAGTACCTTGCCGATACAGAGCCATGGAAACTTATTAAAACTGATGAACAAAGGGTTAAAACCATTCTTAACATATCACTCCAGATAACCGCCAACCTTACGATACTGCTTGATCCCTTCCTCCCCTTCTCTGTAAAGAAACTGAGAGAATGGATCAATATTGAAGATTACAGCTGGGACAAAGCAGGAGATACCGATATAATTAAAGCGGGTCATACCATCAATAAACCTTCGTTGCTCTTCCGCAAGATTGAGGATAGTGAGGTTGAGGCCCAGGTAAATAAACTACTTGAAACAAAGAAAATGAACAGCGAAAATAATATATCACCGGCTGCTGCCAAAGAAAATATAAGCTTCGAAGATTTTACCAGACTGGATATCCGTACCGCCACAATACTGGAAGCAGAAAAAGTTCCTAAAACAAAAAAACTGCTCAGGCTGACTGTTGATACAGGCCTGGATACCAGAACAGTAGTTTCGGGTATTGCAGAATATTTCGATGCCGAAAAAATTATCGGGAAACAGGTGTCGCTTCTTGTAAACCTTGAGCCCAGAAAAATCAAGGGCATAGATTCGCAGGGAATGATACTTATGGCCGAAGACCATACCGGTAAACTGGTATTTGTATCTCCAGAAGAAAATATAATAAACGGAAGCGAAGTAAAATAGATTATTTCTTAAGAATCCAGCAATCTGAATAATCGGAACGAACCTTATCACGAAGCTTTATGGCATCGTCCTTTGTAGAATATGAATTAAGCAGTACCCTGTAAAATCCATTCTCATTCTCCGACAGTTCGGCATTATATCCTTTCGAGCTGGCCTCATTAACCATTCTCAGGCCATTTTCACGACTCTTAAAACTGCCTGTAACAATATAATATTTTTCAATAAGGTCATCCTGCACGGGTTGTAGAACCGGAGATTCAGCATTTGCAGGGCTAAGATTTGATCCGGCCTCGTCAGTGGCAGGCTGCTCCTCACTATTTTCAGAAGCCTCCCTGCTGATAATAACTTTATTCTTTTCTACAAGCTCACTATCAGGCAATTCTATCCCACTGATCGGGTTAAGTGAAACCTTACTCTTAAGCAGGTCCGTTTTCAGAGGTACAAGAATCATCGCTGCAATAAAGGGAACAGCTATAACAGCTCTCCATGCCATCTTCCTGTTTGAGGACCTTACGGGGTCCATATCACGCATAGCTTTTCTGCCCGACAGCTCATATGTCATAAGAGGCTCCCTTCTAAAACTTGTCAGGCCATAAGAATCCAGAAGGAAATTTACATCTCCATCAGGCTCAAATTCTATATTACCCTCCTTATTGATTTGAAAGTAACCTATTCTGTCGAATACCACTCTTTCACCCTTTTCAAGGCCCCGCTTAACACCATCAATAAAATCCTCAACTATACGCTTCGAATCTGCATAGCCGATTTTTCTCTCCGCAGAGATCTTTCCTATAAGCAGGCCATCGTTATGAACAAGGTTCCTGTTAAAAGAAATAGCCTTTACAGGCGGACTGAAGGTAGAGGTGTTCTTATCGATCTGCGCCGGACGATAATTACCAATAAAACCACCGAAAGCAGGCAGAATAACACAGTCGTGCTTAAATAATAATTCCCTTATATGTGATATTATATCAATCATTTTCAAAAAGACGTGAACAACAAAAATAATAAAAAAGTCTGTTTAAATTTCATGGTGACACTAATAATCAAAAATATTATCTTCGTTAGTAATTAAAAACCCATAATTAAGGCCCCTATGCAAGAGATCAGAATGGTCGATCTAAAGACCCAGTATATCAATATTAAGGATGAAATTGATATGGCTATAAAATCGGTGATA
>CAZWLP010000033.1:0-27367 GCA_964634565.1 uncultured Rikenellaceae bacterium
TCATAAAACAGCTTTTGTTATCGATGGCAAATGGCAGGAAGGAGATACCCTTAAGCAGCCGGATCTTGCCTTAACTCTTGAAAGAATCAGGGATAATGGCCCGGATGGCTTTTATAAGGGGCAGACTGCTGATATGCTCGTAAAAGAAATGCAGAAAGGTAATGGCCTGATTGCATATAAGGACCTTGCAGACTATAAGGCAATATGGCGTGATGCACTGGTCTCTGACTATAAAGATTATAGAATAATCTCCATGCCTCCTGTATCAAGTGGGGGTGTTGCAATTATTCAATTGCTGGGCATGGTAGAGGATTATCCACTTAGTGAATGGGGATTTCATTCAAAAGAAGCAATACACCTTATGGCTGAGGCTGAAAGACGGGTTTATGCAGACAGGGCAGAATACCTTGGCGACCCCGATTATGTGGATATTCCAATAGAGATATTGACAGATAAAGATTATCTGATAAACAGGTTAAGTGACTTTAATAGTGAGGCTGCTTCCCTTTCTACAGATATTTCAGCCGGTAGTGTAATCCCGAAAGAAAGCGAGGAAACAACACATTACTCAATTGCAGATGCCAGTGGAAACGCCGTATCTGTAACTACCACCTTAAATGGAAGCTATGGTAATCAAATAGTTGTTGAAGGTGCAGGTTTCTTATTGAATAATGAGATGGATGATTTTTCCAGTAAGCCTGGCTATCCTAATTATTACGGACTGCTTGGCGGTGAGGCCAATTCTATTCAGCCTGGTAAGAGGATGCTTAGTTCAATGACGCCTACAATTGTCGAGAAGAATGAAAAGCTCTATATGGTGGTAGGTTCTCCGGGTGGCTCAACAATAATAACTTCAGTTTTTCAGGTGCTTCTAAATGTAATTGAATTTGATATGGATATGCAATCAGCTGTTGATGCCGGAAGATTTCACCACCAGTGGATGCCGGATGAGATTGCATATGAAGCAGATAGATTTGATACAGTTTTATTAAAAAATCTTGAAAATATGGGTCATTCTCTGAAAGTCAGAAATTCAATTGGCAGGGTTGATGCAATAAGGGTTTTGCCCGGCCGTATTTATGAAGGAGGAGCCGATAAAAGAGGCGATGATACTGCAGCCGGATACTGAGTATAACTAGAATTGTTATCTTTTTGTGATACCTTTCAAAATACTGGGTTATTTATTTTCATTAAAAGAAATAAATTAATACTTTTATCAATTGAAACCGTCAAACCAGATAAATATTTGAGTAGTATCAAATAGCTGTTACTATGAAAAAACCTCTCTTAATTACAATCATTGTTCTCGTTGTTCTTCTTGCACTACCTGCCGTGGGTTTTTTGGGTTGGTTTTTTAAAGAGAAGAAACCTATGGACGTCGTTATCCTGGATAAAACTGTACACTCGCTTGACAGATTGAAACACAGATCTTTGACCTGGGTTCTGGCAAATGACAGGGTAGTGAAAAAGGAAAACAAAAGAAAGTATCTTCTACGTAAGGATTATTATGGGTTTTACCCAATTAAGCCTTTAAGGTCTAAGCAGTTCAGAAGAAATGACATTCGACTTGTAAATGTAATAGATATTGCTGAAAGCAGCGATGTATTATATTATGCTGATACCTACGGAGTGTTTTTTAACGACTGGTACCAGGGTATTAACAGAAGCCGGAGATCGAGAAAATTATACGGGGGATTGAATAACACCGACTACCTCATGCTTGTGGAAATGAGAAAGAGGAATAAGCTTGTTATTCTGGAGTACAATACAATAGACTACCCCACAAATGCTTTTGAGAAATACAGGGTAGAGTCTGATCATTATAAGATGAAGACCAGCGGATGGACCGGTCAGTACTATGAATCACTTGATTCTATTGACGTTGAGCCCTGGCTGGTTAGTATGTACTCAAAGAAGTACAGAAGTGCATGGGATTTTAAGAATCCGGGGATAGTCTTTTTAAAAGGTGAGGCTGATGTAGTAATACTTGAAGAAGGTAAGCATTTAAATAGTGCCCTTCCTTATATTACTTCCGATACGAAGTGGGTGGAAAAATACGGACTTGCTGAGAAAGTGTCCTATACAGGTACCTTTGATGTGATCGACCAGGGTGAAACAAACACAGTTCTTTCCAGTTTTAATTTTGATGTTACGGAAGAAGGGGCGGACCTGCTCGACAGGTTTTTGATGATTACACCTCAGATTCCTGCTGTTATAGCCGACTCAGCAACCATGCATACAATGTATTTCTGTGGCGATTTTGCAAGTGGCAAGATAGCCCCATGGACTGCTTCTTTTGGTTCACTTAATATAATTAAGGGATTACTCTACAGTAAGGATGATATTAATGATCCAAGAAGATTCTTCTGGCTGTACTATAAACCGCTTCTTGAAGGAATTCTTGGAGATTATTATGAATCCTTAGATAATTAGATATTGAGACGAGATTGCCAGTGAAACAGGCTGCTTTGCGGCCTGTTTTTTTATATTTATAGTTCTGGTTATGAAAATAGTAGTTGTTCAGGCAGATTTAATATGGGAAAAGGCTGAAGTAAACCGCACTAGGCTTACAAAGCTAATCGAAAATAGCAAGGCTGGAAAAGGAGATATGCTTGTGCTACCCGAGATGTTTTCAACCGGGTTTTCAATGAATTCAAGGTCGCTGGCAGAGACCATGGATGGTGAAACAATATCTTGGATGAAAGAAATGACCAATCAGGGCTATTATGCGCTTGCGGGTAGTATTATTATTAAAGAAGATAATAAATATTATAACAGAATGCTTATTGTCTCTAATGGCAGCATAATTAATACTTACGATAAAGGGCATCTGTTCAGGATGGAGAAGGAAAACAACTTTTTTACCCGTGGCTCAGAAAATATCATCACAAAATATAATGGATTTTCAATTAAGCTCCAGATATGTTATGATCTCAGGTTTCCGGTGTGGAGCAGGAATGTTGAAAATAATTATGATATTCTCCTCTATGTTGCTAACTGGCCCGAATCTAGGCGTGATGTATGGAATACCTTGCTAAAGGCAAGAGCGATTGAGAACCAGTGTTATGTAGTAGGTGTTAACCGGATTGGAAATGATGGAAATGGTATTTCTTATTGTGGTGATTCTCAGATAATTGACCCCAAAGGTAGAATAATGGCTGATCTTAAACCCGGACAGGAAGGTACAGCAGAAGCTGTATTGTCGATGCAGGATCTGACAGAATTCAGAAATAAATTTCCTGTTTGGAAAGATGCCGACAATTTTAAAATTATTCTGAAGTAATTAAAGCTTTTCTAAGAATCTGCAGTGGGTGCAAAGCAGTCCTTCCGGTGCCATCAGCTATCTGATGCCTGCAACTTGTTCCCGGTGCAGCTATAAGCGTATCGCTGCCGGCTTTTCTTACAGCAGGGAAAAGAACCAGTTCGCCTACCTTGAGTGATAAGTTGTAGTGTTCCTTCTCATAACCAAATGAGCCTGCCATACCACAACATCCTGATGGTATCTCAGATACAGAATAATTGAGTGGAATAGATAGCATCTTTTTTGTGGATGTAGTGTCTGCCACGGCCTTTTGCTGGCAATGGCCGTGAAGAAGTATATTATTAAACTTATCTGTAAAACTATCTGCTGAGATATTTCCCGACTCGAACTCTGCTGCAATAAACTCATCAGCTAAAAATACATTTATTGCAAGGTTTAAGGCCCTTTCTTTTAAATCCCCATCAACAAGCTCCGGGTACTCATCCCTGAAGCCCAGTATGGCCGAAGGTTCTATGCCAATCAGAGGGCTCTCCTTACGTACAATACCCGAAAGCATCTCAATATTCCTGATAGCGTGCTTCCTTCCTGTCCTTAATAATCCCTTTGAAAAGAATGTTCTTCCGCTCAGGCTATGATCAGGTATAATTACCCGGTAATTAAGGCCTGTAAGGAGTTCAATTGTTTCAATGCCCAGTTGGGTGTCGTTATAATTTGTGAACTCATCAGCGAAGAGGAAAACGCTTTTAATCGGGTTTTCAGGGTTAATTCTGTCCAGATTTTTCCTCGCCCATCGTCTGAGGGTAATTTTGTATAAAGTGGGAATGCTTCTCTCTTTTGCGAAGCCAATTGACCTCTTAAAAACAGAGGAAATAAATTTGTTTTTAAGAAAGAAGTTGAAAATTGACGGAAAGATACTGCCAAGCCTGTTAACAGATGTAATATAGGCAATAAGCCTGCTCCTTAAAGGAATCCCATGCCTGTCGTACCAGTGTTGCATAAACTCTGATTTTAACTTGGCTATATCTACGCTCGACGGACATTCACTTTTGCAGCCCTTACACGATAAACAAAGATCCAGAATCTCGTAGATCTCCTTATGATTCCATATATCAGCGCTATCCTTATTCAGGAACTCCCTCAGGACATTGGCCCTTGCCCTGGTTGTGTTTTTCTCGTCCCTTGTTGCCATATAACTCGGGCACATAGTTCCACCAATAATTTCTGATTTTCTGCAATCGCCCGACCCATTGCATTTTTCGGCTGCTCTTACAATGCCATTGGTGCTGTCAAAACTGAATATTGTTTCTGGCATAGGGGTTTCTACTCCCGGTATATATCTGAGGAAGGTATCCATGGGTGGGGTATCTATTATCTTTCCGGGGTTCATTATGTTTTCCGGATCCCAAACCTTCTTTAATTCCCTTAAAATACCATAGACATGATCACCAAGTATCAATGGAATAAATTCTCCCCGCAGCCTTCCATCACCATGTTCTCCGCTAAGTGATCCCCTGTATTTCTTTACCAGGAGAGCTGTTTCCTTACCGAGTATAGAGAATAATTTTACATCATCTTTATCCTTAAGGTTCAGTATGGGCCTGAGATGTAACTCTCCTGTTCCAATATGTGCATGGTATACGCAATCCTTGCCATATTTTGACATTAGCCTGTTAAAGTCTTTTATATATTGGGGAAGAAGCTTTACGTTTACAGCAGTATCTTCTAGCAGGCTTACAGGCTTGGCGTCTCCCTTAAGGTTCGACAGTACTCCCAGTCCTGCTTTTCTGAGTGCCCATACCTTGGTTACATCTGAACCGAAGACAAGGGGATAGGCATACCCGTAATTTTCATCTTTCAGTGACTTAACCATGTCTTTGCAGATACTTTCAATTTCTTCTCTGGTATTTCTTGAAAATTCAACAATAAGTATTGCCCCGGGATCGCCTTCCAGAAAGAACCTGTTTTTATTCTGTTCAATATTGTTTTTTGTAAGCTCAAGTATCTTATTATCCATCATCTCAATAGCATCAGGATTATATTTTAATGCTATCAGGTTCGCCATATAGGCATTATCTCTGTCTTTCAAATGCACGCAGCACAGCGCTTTTACAGGTGGAGGGACAGGTATAAGGTTTAGTTTTATCTCTGTTGCAATTGCAAGAGTACCCTCCGAACCTGCAATAAGTTTGGATATATTAAATTTTTTCTGACTGTTTTCAGTATAAGGCTCAGAGTCCAGAAGTAAATCAAGGGCATAGCCTGAATTCCGCCTTGGTATCTCAGGGTCGGGATATTCAGAACGAATATTATCAGCATTATTTCTGTCTGACAGAATAGTGTGAATATTCCTGTAAATATTACCCTCGAGACTATTATCGTATGTTTTTTGCTCAATCTCTTTCTTCGACATCGGACCAAATACTGCAGTAGATCCATCACTCAGCAGAGCTTTTACCTCAAGGGTATGATCCCTGGTAGAACCATATCTTAGAGAATGGAGGCCACAGGCATTATTTCCAAGCATTCCACCCATTGTACACCTGTTGGCTGTTGATGTCTCAGGGCCAAAAAACAGGCCGTGTTTCATCATTTCTTTATTTAACTCTTCAAGTATTACACCGGGTTGAATCCTTACCCATCTTTCCTCCTTATTAAATTCCAGTATCTTATTCATATACCTGGAGATATCAACAACTAAACCTGAACCAACTACCTGGCCGGCAAGACTGGTACCGGCGCCTCTTATTATAAGACCTGTATTGTTTTTACGGGCAAACTTAATAAGGGTCCTGAGATCGTTATCACCGGCTGGCCATACTACTCCCAGAGGTGTTTCTTTATACATTGACGCATCGGTAGAGTAGAGTGTTCTGGTAATTGTGTCAACTCTTATCTCACCCTCCAGAGAGTTTTTTAATTCCTCAAGGTATAGTTCAGGATCGTTCATAGATATTTTTTTCTGCTGCTCAAAAATATAAAATATGTGCCGTCTACAAAAAACTAATGGCTTTTATATGTATTTATTTAAAAAGCTGAATCCCTGACAATAATCATGTTATTATATGTTGCCGGAGAAATCTTTTATGACTACTTTTAAGGATCATTTAAAGAAATACTAAATCATTGATATACAATGGAATTGATAAATAATATTAAGGCGAACGCACGAAAATTAAATAAGAAAATTGTGCTTCCCGAAGGAACAGAGGAAAGAACACTGAAAGCAGCAGATGAAATTATTGCAGACAGGCTTGCAGATATAGTTTTATTGGGCAATCCCGGAATAATAAATGATATGGCCGGGAAGCTTAAACTTTCAAATATTTCGAAGGCAACAATAATTGACCCCTTAGATCATAAAATGAAGGACCATTATATTGATATGATGGTAGAGCTAAGAAAAAATAAGGGACTGACCAGGGAAGAAGCATCCAGGTTAATTGAGAATCCGCTTTATCTGTCTGTTTTAATGATTAAAAATGGTGATGCTGACGGTGAAGTTGCCGGAGCACAAAATGCCACCGGTGATGTATTGAGACCAGCTTTCCAGTTTGTTAAAACTGCCCCCGGTATTTCGGTAGTCTCAGGAGCTTTTATTATGATACTTCCTGATAAATCATTTGGTTCGGATGGTGTATTAGTTTTTGCCGACGGTGCTGTTCATCCCGATCCTACAGAGTCAGAGCTTGCTGAGATAGCAGTAGCAACAGCCAGGACCACAAAGAGTATTCTTGGTATAGAGCCTAAAGTGGCTATGCTGAGCTTTAGTACAAAAGGCAGCGCATCTCATCCTATGGTTGATAAAGTCGTTAATGCGACCAGGCTGGCAAAAGAAATGGCCCCTGATATTCAGATCGATGGAGAATTACAGGCTGATGCTGCAATTATAGAATCAATAGGGCAATCTAAAGCACCCGGCAGTCCGATAGCCGGTAAGGCTAATGTCCTTATTTTTCCCTCTCTCGAAACAGGTAATATTGCCTATAAACTTGTCCAAAGGCTTGCAAAAGCAGAAGCTGTCGGCCCTGTCTTGCAGGGAATGGCGGCTCCGATAAATGATCTGTCGAGAGGATGCTCGGTCAGTGATATTGTAAGTCTTGTTGCAATTACTGCAAACCAGGCAGGAGGGATGTAGAAGGTATCTTTTCTTTATTGTGAATTAGAAAAATAAATATATATTGTTAAACAAAGCTTAGTTAGAACCAAATAATTATGATCGTATTAGTATTAAACTGCGGTAGCTCCTCAATTAAATATAAGGTATTTGAGATGGAAAATAATGCGGAGGTTATTGCAAAAGGATTGGTAGAGAGAATTGGCATAGTAGATTCTATTTTAACTCATAAACCAGCAGGCAAGGAGCCATATAAGACAGTTGTTGATATACCCGATCATACAATAGGTATCAACCTTGTTATTGATGCTCTTATCGACCCCAATCATGGGGTTTTAAAGGATATATCCGAGATAAAAGCTGTTGGGCACAGGGTGGCCCATGGTGGTGAGAATTTTACGGAAAGTGTCCTGATCAGTGATAATGTAAAAAGGGATATCGATGCCTGCATTGAGCTTGCTCCTCTCCATAACCCTGCAAACCTGAAAGGAATCCTCTCGGTTGAAAAACTTATTCCCGGAATTCCGCAGGTTGCAGTATTTGACACATCATTTCATCAAACCATGCCCGACTATTCCTATATGTATGCAATTCCATATGAATATTATGAGAAGTACAGAATAAGAAAATATGGTTTCCATGGTACAAGCCATAAATTTGTGGCAAACAAAGCTGCAGGTCTTCTGGGGAAAGATATCAATGAGCTTAAAATAATTACCTGTCATCTTGGTAACGGAGCATCAATCACTGCTATAGAAAATGGAAAATCAGTTGACACATCAATGGGTTTTACTCCGGTAGACGGATTGATTATGGGAACACGTACAGGAGAAGTAGACCCGGGAGTTTTGATATATATAGCCGACAAGGAACACCTTAACGTACAGGGTGTTAGTAATATGATTAATAAGAAGAGTGGTGTAATGGGAATTACCAACCTGTCTTCAGATATGCGTGATCTGGAGATTGCAGCCGGATCGGGTAATGAGAGGGCTATCCTGGCCCTTAATATGTACGCTTACAAGGTAAAGAAATTTATTGGTGCTTATGTGGCGGCTATAAACGGTATTGATCTGCTTGTGTTTACAGGTGGTGTGGGAGAAAATGATTTTAATCTGAGAAAAATGATATGTTCTGATATGGAATACCTGGGAATAGAATTTGACGCTGATTTAAATCACAATCTTAAGAGCCAGGATAAAATTATTTCAAAAGAGGGTTCAAAAGTTACTATTATGACTATAACTACAGATGAAGAGTTTGTTATAGCCTCTGATACAAATAGAATTGTCAATTCAAAAAGTTAATCTAAGAAATATACCGAATGGAACTAAAAAAATTATCTGACCTGCGGAAACTGATTGAGGGAAAGCCGATCAAGAAACTTGTTCTTGCGGCTGCTCACGATATTCAATCACTGGGTGCTGTATTGCGAGCCAGCAGTGAAAAAATAATTGAACCCATTCTGATAGGTAATAAGGATTTAATCGATAAGATTGCTGCAGAATCTGATTACGACCTTAAAGGTATTTCTATAATCGATGAGAAGGATAATATTAAGGCAATTAACCTGGCAGTGCAAATGGTTAGTCGTGGCGAGGCAGACGTGCTTATGAAAGGTAATGTCGGAACTTCAGATCTGCTTAAGAGTGTACTTAACAAGGAATGGGGACTACGAAGGGGAAATCTATTGTCACATTTTGCACTTTTCGAAGTAGATAACTACCATAAGCTTATTGCATTAACTGATGTTGCAATGAATATTGCACCTGATCTTACCGATAAGATAGCTATTGTAAATAACTCTGTTAAATGCCTGAATAACCTTGGTATTAAGGAACCAAAAATTGCTGTTCTGGGTGCTGTTGAGATGGTAAACGAAAGTATGCAGGCAACAATGGATGCAGCTCTGTTATCTAAAATGAACCAGCGCGGACAGATTAAAAATTGTATTATTGATGGTCCCCTGGCATTCGATAATGCTGTAAGTCTTGAAAGTGCCAGGCATAAGGGTATTAAGAGTGAAGTCGCCGGTGAAACAGACCTCCTGCTTATGCCTGATATAGAGGTTGGAAATGTGCTGTATAAGTCAATGGTGTTTTTTGCTAAATCAAAGGTTGCATCTATAATACTTGGTGCAGCAGCTCCGATTATTCTGACATCAAGATCTGATAGCGAACAGGCAAAGTTTGACAGTATACTCTTGTCTGCCGCTGCAAGTCAGTAATATATATATGATTAGAACATTGGATCAACTGGTTGAAAGTGTAAAAACCAGGAACAGAAAATTCAGAATAGCCGTTACCCTGGCCCAGGATATTAATACATTGGGTGCAGTCTACAGAGCTGTAGAAGAGGGTTTCGTAGAAGCTATATTAATTGGTGAACCAGATAAGATTCGCAGAGTCTGCGATCAACTGTCAATAGATTATTCAAGGTTTCAGATTGTCGGGCTTGCAGAACAGGCAGAGGCGGCGGAACGAGCTGTTGCTATGGTTCGTTCAGGAGAGGCTGATATTTTGATGAAGGGACTGATCGGAACCGACTATTTTCTTCGGGCAGTAATGGATAAGGAAAAGGGACTGATGAAGCCAGGCGCCGTAATGAGTTATGTGTGCGCAATACAGGTGCCCGACTACGATAAATTATTATTTATTACCGATACGGCAGTTATTCCATTTCCTGATCTGGGCCAGAAAGTAGCAATGGCAAATTATGCCATAGATATGGCGGTAAGATTTGGTATTAAAAAGCCAAAACTGGCACTTGTCGGAGCTTCAGAGAAACTAAGCAAGCACTTTCCAAGCAGCGCAGACTACCCGCTGATGTGCAAAATGGTTGAAAGTGGTGAAATCAGTGATTGTATCATAGATGGTCCGCTTGATATCTTCCTTGCCTGTGATAGGGAGGCAGTAAAAATTAAAGGAATAGATACCCCTGTTGCAGGAGAAGCAGATATACTACTGTTTCCATCCCTTGAGTCGTGTAATCCCTTTTATAAAGGACTTATGCAGTTTGGTAGGGGTGAGTTGGCCGGAATGCTTACCGGCACTACGCATCCTGTTGTTTTGATGTCGAGAAGCGAGAGTGAAAATTCTAAATTTTATTGTATTGCACTGTCATGCCTGATGGCATAATAATAATAATTTTATGGGAAGTTATATATTAGCTGTTAATCCAGGTTCAACATCCACTAAATTTGCTCTTTACGAGGAAGAAAAACTCGTATTTGAGAAATCTGTTAATCATGCGAGGGAAGATCTGGCTCAATTTGAAAAAATAAGTGATCAGAAAAATTTCAGAAAGGAAATAGTGCTGAGTGAATTACTCAGACAGGGCTATCACCCAGATCAGATAAGAGCTGTTGTGGGACGAGGCGGACTTCTTAAACCTATTGAGTCGGGGATATACGAAGTAAATGAGACCATGAAACATGATCTTATTGCCTGTGAAAGAGGATCTCACGCAAGTAACCTCGGTGGCTTAATAGCCAGTGAATTAGTATCGGGGATTAAGGGTGCCAGGGCATTTATTGTTGACCCGGTGGTGGTCGACGAGTTAGATGATGTAGCACGAATTGCCGGTCATCCATATTTTGAAAGAAACTCCATCTTTCATGCACTTAATCAAAAAGCTGTTTCAAGGCTCTATGCTGCATCGATAAATAAAAAATATGAAGATTTAAACCTTGTCGTGGCACATATGGGAGGCGGTATCAGCGTCGGCGCCCACCATCACGGGAGAGTTGTGGATGTAAATAATGCCCTTAATGGCGAAGGACCATTTACACCTGAAAGATCAGGCACCCTTCCCAGTGGACAGATAGTTGATCTTTGCTTTAGTGGCAAGAAGTCAAGGGACGAGGTTTCTGGAATGATTACCGGCCAGGGAGGCATGCTGTCTTACCTGGGAACAAACGATTTCAGGGAAATATGTAAGAGGGTTGCAGAGGGTGATAAAAAGGCGAAACTTATTCAGGAAGCAGCCTCATACCAGGTCGCAAAAGAGATAGCCTCAATGGCAGCAGTTCTAAAAGGGAAAGTGGATGCCATAATCCTGACCGGAGGTATGGCATATCAGAAACTAAATACAGATTATATCAGTAATATGGTAAATACTATTGCTGAAATAGTAATCTATCCGGGAGAAGATGAACTGAAAGCACTGGCCTTTAACGGACTACTGGTTCTTCAGGGCCAGATTACACCAAAAGAATATATTTAGGGCGAAGAGCTTAGAGCTAAGAGGGAAGAGCAGCATTATGGATTTCCCAGCGCTACCGGAATATTTTGTCCGTTAAAGTACTTATTCCCGTTTAATGCAAACCAGCATATAAAATCAGCTATTTCATCTGCCTGAAGAGGTGCCTTATATCCGGGAAATGCCTTTTCGAGCATTTCTGTCTGGGCCGCTCCAAGCGACAGGCTGTTAATAGAAGGTCCTTCTTTTCCAAACTCAGCAGCAAGCGATTCTCCGAGAATCGAAAGTGCTCCCTTTGATGCACCATAAACAGATAAGCCACTATATTTTGATGATCCCTGAAATCCGGACATACTTGAGATATTAACTATATGGCCACCACGGGGTATAATTGGAAGAAGTGACCTTATTATCCACATTGGGGAAAGAAAATTTGTTGATATAATCAATTCATCATCCTTATGACTCAGGTCAGTAAAAGGTTTTGCGATAAGAAAACCGGCATTATTAATAAGTATATCAAGTGTATCAAATTCTTCTCTGACCAGTTTTAAGAGCTTCTCTGGCTCTTTTGCCAGTATATTGAGGTCTGATACCTTATAAGAGATGTTTTTGTGTACAGCCTCTTTTGAAAGCTGCTCCAGAGGCTCTTCAGACCTGGAGATTATAAAAATATTATTGTCAGGATCTTTGGAAAGTATTAAGGCAACTTCCCGGCCAATTCCTTTGCTGGCACCCGTAATCAGAATATTCATTCGCTATATATTCAATATGTTTTCTAAGTTTGTTGCTCAAAGGTACAATTTTTGATGTATTGACTAAATTAAATATTATCCGGGAAGAATGAAAAGCAAACAGGCAGGCAGGTTATTTCTTGTATTATTTATAGTTACAACACTTTTTAGTTACCGCTTAAATGGCCAGAATGAATCAGGCATAAACCCTGCGCCACCAATAAGGGAAAGGATATTTTACGGAGGTAATTTCAGTCTTCAGTTTGGTTCTTACGCCTATATTGATCTTTCCCCGGTTGTTGGAATATGGGTGCTGCCACGACTGGCCCTGGCAGCAGGTCCTTCCTATAAATACTTAAAAGATCCACTGGGCTCGACAGATGCCTTTGGAGGCAAAGGATTTTTAAGATTTATTATTATACAGGACCTTAATAAGTTGATCCCCATTGGTTACAGAATGTCTTTATACGCACATGGCGAATATGAGGCCATGAGTTATAGATCGGACTACTTTTACATAAATTATGACAGTGAGCGATTTATGCATGATTTTGTCCTTGCAGGACTTGGGATCAGCCAGTATATTGGAATAAGGAGTTCGTTAAATATTTCTGTGCTCTGGGTCCTTAATGAATCTGAGATTCAAATATATGACAGCCCTGAAATAAGGATTGGCTTTACTTTCTGATTGAGTTGCAGAAAAGTGGTCAATTGCTTATGTTTGCAACTTGTTTTTAAATATTAATTAAAATAATTAGCCTATCATGGTAATTGAAAAGGATAAGATGGTGTCGCTCACTTACACCTTAAAGGAGTCTGATAAAGAAGGTAAGGTAATCGAACAGGTTGAGGATAGCAATCCCCTGCAGTTCCTTTATGGAGCCGGTCAAATGCTGCCTCATTTTGAGCAGAATCTTGAAGGTAAAAAAGGTGGCGATAGTTTTGAATTCGGTCTGGTTTCAGAGAATGCTTATGGCGAAAAAAGAGAAGAGCTTGTTGTCGATATTCCCAGATCAGTTTTTGAAGTAGACGGAAAATTTGATAATGAGACCTGCAGTGTCGGGAATCAGGTTCCCATGGCAGATGCACAGGGACGGAGATTAATGGGTGTTGTAATGGAGATTAAGGATGAGTCGGTATCTATGGATTTTAATCATCCCATGGCTGGAGTTGATTTGTATTTTACAGGCGAAATAAAGGATGTGCGTGATGCTACTTCAGATGAGATGGAGATGTACTACGGTGGAGGAAGTTGTTCGACATGTGGTAGCTCTAACTCATGTGACGGTCATTGCTAGAAACAAATGATATTTAATGTAAATTATGTTTTATAATATTCCTCAGGGTTTTCCCTGAGGAATTTTATTTTTAATTTTACGGGATTTTGAGACCATATTAAGCTTATCAGGACAAAATATATAGAATTCAGGTATGACGAATAAACGAAAGTATCCCTTATGGTCGAAGATAATTCTGGGTATGGTGCTCGGAGTATTATGGGGACTGATAGCGGTCAGACTGGGGATGGATAAATTTACAGCAGACTGGATCAAACCCTGGGGTACGATTTTTATTAAATTACTTAAGCTTATAGCAGTTCCGCTTATTTTTGTTTCTCTCGTCAAGGGTATTACCAGCATAACAGATATAACCAAGCTTTCAAGAATAGGAGCTAAGACGCTTGGACTTTATATTTTATCTACGGTTATCTCTATAATTTTCGGACTTTTCCTTGTAAATCTGATTAAACCGGGCAATTCATTCAACCAGGAAAAGAGCAGGGAGTTTCAGATTAAATATGAGCAAACAATAAAAGACAAGGAGGAGATTGCAGGCACAGTAAAGGAAAAATCACCACTTTCATTTTTTGAAGAGATGGTTCCAGACAATGTCTTTCTGGCTGCCGGTGACAATTCTAAGATGTTACAGATAATATTCTTTTCCCTTCTTTTTGCAATGGCAATGATAATTCTTGAGGCTAAGCAGGTTAAGGTTGTAGCAGAGCTTTTCGATGGACTGAATCTTATTATCCTGAAGATTGTTGATATTATTATGCGCTTTGCTCCAATCGGTGTATTTGCTCTCCTTTCATCATTAGTTACTGATTTTTCCGGCGATTCTCAACTATTTGTTGCACTGGGTAAATATGTGTTGCTTACTATTACAGGACTTGCCATAATGATATTTGTACTTTACCCGGCATATGTCAGAATATTTACAAAAATCAGTATCAAGGATTTCTATAAAAGTCTTATTCCCGTACAGATGGTAGCATTCTCTACCAGTTCAAGTGCAGCAACCTTGCCGGTCACAATTAAACAATGTACACAGAAACTTAAAATATCAAAGGGGGTAGCCAATTTTGTCCTCCCCGTTGGAGTTACAATAAATATGGATGGATCTTCATTCTACCAGGCAGTTTCTGCAGTCTTTATCGCTCAGGTTTTTGGTATGGACCTGTCTGTTACACAGCAGCTTACAATAATACTTACTGCAACCCTGGCGTCTATTGGGGCTCCTGGTATACCAGGAGGGGCAGTAATAATGCTGGTAATTGTGCTGAGCTCTGTTGGGATACCGGCAGAAGGTCTGGCTCTGATAATGGGTGTTGAGAGGCCTCTTGATATGCTTCGTACTGTAGCTAATGTAACAGGCGATTCAGCAGTAGCAAGCATTGTTGCCTCATCTGAGAATGAGATTGGAGTTGAAGGAGATCTGGATGATATTGATAATATAGATGTTTAATAACTGATAAAACAAAGGATATGTGGAAAAAGATGCCATTATGGGCTAAAATTATTATTGGAATGTTCCTTGGACTTATCTGGGGTATGGTAGCTGTGAGGATAGGACTTGGAGAGTTTACTCTGGACTGGATAAAGCCCTGGGGTACAATATTTTTGAAACTTCTGAAAATGATAGCCGTGCCTTTGATCTTTGTATCGCTGGTTAAAGGAATCTCGAGTTTGACTGATATTTCAAAACTTTCAAGGATTGGTGTAAAGACAATCAGTTATTATATTGTATCAACACTGATCGCTACATTCTTTGGCCTTATGGTAGTAAATATAGTGAAACCCGGAGATACTTTTCCTGAAGAGAAAAGAATCGAATATATGTCTAAATGGGAAGCTACTATATCAGAAAGTCAGGCAGTTGCAGAAAGTTCAGATCATTCTCCACTAAGATTTGTCGAGGAGATGGTTCCCGATAATATAGTCAGCGCAATGGCTGATAATTCCAAGATGCTCCAGATTATTTTCTTTGCAATCCTCTTTGCCGTAGCAATGGTGCTGATTCCTCTGCAACAGGTTAAGACAGTTCGCTCGGTATTCGATGGTCTTAATGATATTGTAATTAAGGTTATTGAGATAATTATGCTGTTTGCACCCATCGGTGTATTCGCTCTGCTGGCCGGCGTGGTGGTTGATTTTGCTGGGGATACAGATATATTTGTTGCCCTGGGGAAATACTTTCTGACAGTCTTATTTGGGCTCTTCCTGATGATAATATTACTTTATCCAACTTATCTTAAGATATTTACAAAGGGTATCCCTATTAAAAGATTCTTCAGGGCCGTATTGCCTGCTCAGATGGTAGCATTCTCAACATCCTCCAGTGCCGCTGCACTACCTGTAACAATGAAGCAAAATGTCCAGGAACTGGGGGTAGGAGAAGAGATTGCTAATTTTGTTCTCCCCGTTGGCGTTACCATCAATATGGATGCTACAGCGTTTTACCAGGCCGTGGCAGCTGTTTTTATTGCCCAGGTATACGGTATTGATTTAACTATCGCACAACAGCTTACAATCGTTCTTACTGCCACTCTTTCGTCGATTGGCTCTCCTGGTGTACCAGGTGGATCGATAGTGCTGGTTATAATGGTCCTTACCTCTGTTGGATTACCAGTGGAAGGACTTGCCCTTATACTGGGTGTAGACAGACCACTTGATATGCTAAGATCCGCGGTAAACCTTACAGGCGACTCAACAATATCATGTATCGTTGCTCAGAGTGAAGGTGAAATGAACCTGCCCGAAGAAAAATAGACTATCTGCTGGTGTTTTAGCTCTTAAAATAGTCTTTTTGGCAATAAATAAGCATGGTTTTGCTGCTTGCTATATTAGTCAGGTGCTGTCAATTATGACATAAGCTATTACCTTATAGTACTTTACATATAATAAGTTCATGTTTTATGCCTCTTAGAATTGCATAGGACAGTCGAGTAGGAGCGAATTACACAGATTCTCTGCTTAAATTCAATTTACAAATATATCCCTGTAATAAATTTTTCAACTCTTCGATTATCACCAGAGTTATTTAGAGAATAACCTGAGTCCGATAAAAGATGCTTCCATTACAAATGTGAATAATCATGTAAAACACATCATTTTACAGATGTAAATAATACAATGTAAACTAAATAATAGCATATTTACAGATGTAATGACAATATTCTTTTACAGATGTAAATAATATATTCAATAAATAGATATACATCATATATTACACAAAACCAGTATTTTATACTAATATATATATATTAATACTTTAAGTTATAAGCCCATTTTAGGCAATATGATGCAATAAATTGTAATATATAAGCTATAATATACATATAACCAGTAATATATAGAGCTAAATAAAGGTTTTAGTTTAAATACCTTCATATTTTATCTTATTAATTATCAGCAATATATATAAGGAGTTATAATTTACTTGGATCGATATTAATCGTATATTCACATCTGTAAAGTGAGTAAAATTACATATGTAAAGATATTTTATTTTACATTTGTAAAGAGAATAATTTTATTTAATTTTATTATGAAAGACAGGATTCTTCAGTTTTTACGAAGTGAAAACAAAACATCTTCTCAATTTGCCGAGGAAATAGGTGTTCAGGCTTCAAGCATATCACATATAATTTCAGGTAGAAATAAGCCCAGTCTTGATTTTATTATTAAAATGCTGCAACAATACGATGAATTAAGTACAGATTGGCTGATATTCGGCAAGGGAGAGATGTTCAGGGAGAACACGGCATCTGACTTATTTAGTGAAACTATTGAGTCTTCATACGACCGGCATAATAGTAATTTGAAGGATAGCATTAATCAATCTTCAGAAAATGAACATGTTAAGACATCCGAAAAAATAATCTCAGAGATGAGTATTCAATCAAAATCACCCGTACAAAGAGTAATTCTAATATATTCTGATAATACTTTCAGGGAGTTTAATCCCGCTTAAATACATTAATCTGTCATATTTGATGTTTTCAGACGATTTAAGGGAGTTTTAATTGTTAGCATAATATCTTTCCCGAACTGGCTATTTCGTTTATATTTGCATTTAAAATGCTGTTAAATGGCGAAATATTCCAAAGACTTGCTCATCATTTCCAACAGGCGTATAAGTGATGAGTATTTTGTATTAAGGCTACAGGCCGGAGAAGAGGTTAAACTTATTATGCCTGGTCAGTTTGTGCAGGTGCTTATCGAAAACAGTAGTTCAACCTTCTTACGACGTCCAATCTCTGTGTACGATAAAGATATTAAGAACAATACTATAGACCTGCTGATAAAAATAGCCGGAGATGGTACTGAGGTATTATCTCATATAAAGGAAGGAGACAGGCTCGGACTTATCTATCCCCTGGGTAATAGCTTTTCGATGCCTGCCCCTGGTCAGAGGGTATTACTCGTTGGCGGAGGAGTTGGGGTTGCTCCGCTTTTTTTAGCAGCTAAGGTATTAAAAGAGAGAGGTATTGAGCTTGAATTTATACTTGGTTATCGTAGTGCAGGTCAGCTGATTGATCTTGATTCTTTTTCATCGCTTGCCAGGGTTCATATTACAACAGAGGATGGTTCGTATGGCGAAAAGGGAAAGGTTACTGATCATTCCCGGCTGGGGAAAGATAATTACGATAGAATTTATTGTTGCGGACCTGATCCTATGATGAAAGCCGTAGCAGGATTTGCCACTCAGAAGCTTATACATTGCGAAGTATCTCTTGAAAACCTTATGGCATGCGGAATAGGTGTATGTCTTTGTTGCATTGAACCAACTGTAAGAGGAAATGTGTGCACATGCACCGAGGGTCCCGTTTTTAACATAAAAGATCTAAAATGGCAGATTTAAGGATAAAAATAGGTGATTTAAGTTTAAAGAATCCGGTTATGACTGCCTCTGGAACCTGCGGCTTCGGACCTGAGATGGAAGATTTTTTTGATCCTTCACTCCTGGGTGCCATTGTAATGAAAGGCACTACTCTTGAGAATCGTGAGGGTAACGATTATCCCAGGATGGCAGAAACGCCTTCCGGCATGTTAAATGCTGTCGGTTTACAGAATAAGGGAATAGAAAATTTTATTCGTAATATATATCCTATTGTCAGAAAGTACAATACTAATCTTATTGTAAATGTCAATGGAAGCACTCTGGAGGAGTATGTGCAACTATCTGAGATTGTTAATTCGCTTGAAGATGTTCCTGCTATTGAGCTAAATATATCGTGTCCCAACGTAAAAATGGGAGGCATGGCCTTTGGAACGCATCTGCCAACGGCAGAAAAAGTGATTAGAGCTGTCAGAAAGGTTTATAATAAGACACTGATTGTTAAGTTGTCGCCCAATGTAACAGATATAACAGAATTTGCCAGGGTTTCTGAGCAGGAAGGTGCTGATTCAGTGTCGCTTATAAATACACTTCTTGGAATTGCAATTAACCCTGAAACAAGGAAGCCCCAATTATCTACGGTAACGGGAGGACTATCGGGTCCTGCTGTAAAGCCCGTTGCCCTTCGTATGGTATGGCAGGTAGCCAATGCTGTTAAGATACCGGTTATTGGCATTGGTGGAATTATGACATATAGCGATGCAGTGGAATTTATGCTGGCGGGTGCAAGTGCAGTTCAGGTTGGTACAGCTATCTTTATTGAACCCGATTCGCCGGTAAAAATCATTAAGGGACTTGATTCCTATCTTGACAGAAAGGGCTTTTCCTCTGCTTCCGGCCTGATAGGTGCTATTGAAAAATGATTTTATTATTTTAATTTTAGACAATCAAAGGTTTTTAATCTATTAATTATAATTAAATATGAGCCATAGTCCTGAGATCGACAATCTTGATCGGAAAATATTGAATATAATAAGTAAGAATGCAAGGATTCCTTATCTGGAAGTTGCCCGGGAATGTAATGTTTCAGGAGCCGCAATACATCAGCGCGTGCAGAGACTGATAAAAATTGGGGTTATTACAGGTTCACAGTTTAATGTTCAACCCGACAGGGTTGGTTTTAAGACATGTGCATATATAGGAATATTTCTCAGTTATCCTGATATCTATAAAGCGGTTATCGAAAAGTTTAAGGAAATACCTGAAATAACCGAATGCCATTATACCACCGGTAATTATTCATTGTTTATAAAGGTATTTACTCAGGATAATAAGCACCTGATGAAGATTCTTACGGAGAGGATTCAGCTAATAGAGGGCGTTACAAGTACTGAAACTTTTATATCTCTGGAAGAATCTATTAACAGGGAATTATCACTGATAACTGAATAATATTTACCAGCTAAAGCTCATAAAATAAGGAGGATAGATTTTTATCCTCCTTTTTTTGTAATGTTTTTCCGACTGATACGTCATCCTGATGTAACAAATTTTAATTTAACTATTTATCATGAAAAAATTAATTGTAATTGCAGCAGCCGTACTTTTTACTCTATCTCTAAGTGCACAAAGTACCATAGATAAACTGTTCAGTAAGTACCAGGGGCAGGATGGATTTACTACTATTACCGTCAATGGTAATATGCTAAAACTTATAGCTAATCTCGACGACGAAAACGATGATGAATTTATGAAGTTTGCTGATAAGTTCACTAGTATCAGGATACTTGCCCAGGATAATGATGGCATGGATGTGGATAATTTCTACGACACAGTAATCGACGAAGTTAATGGCGGAGGTTATGAGGAGATGGTAGTAATTAATTCCGGCGGAGATGACGTAAAGATTCTTGTTAAGGCAGAAGGTAAGGTTTTTAAGGAGTTTCTGCTTATTGCCGGGGGGTCTGATAATGCAATAATTCAGATCAAGGGTAATCTTACCTACAATGAAGTAAAGAGCATGAGTGAATCTGTAAAAGTTGATGGAGAAGGAATATCGGGATTTTCTGGACTGGATGTTTTCTGATAAATATTACCTTTATCCCATTGTACAGGACTGATAGCTTATGGAGAGAGCTGAATTTGAAAATAGCGTATTGCCTATATCACGTAACCTGTACCGTTTTGCCTTCCGCTTTCTCTCCAATGGAGAGGATGCGGAAGATGCGGTTCAGGAGGTCTGTATAAAACTATGGAATATGCGCGGCAAACTCAAGGAATACAAGAGTATAGAAGCTCTGGCTATTACAATGACCAGGAATCATTGCCTCGATAAGCTTAGAAAGAAAGGTCGTGAATTATACGAAGATACTCGTCCTATTGATAGCAGAACCGACGACATGGACCCTCAGAAAGAAATCGAAAACAGGGAAAATTTTCAGAATATAATAAAGATTATCAGTGATCTGCCTGAAAAATATCGCACAATAATAGAGCTTAGGGATATAGGCGGACGAAGCTACGAGGAAATAGAAAAGGAACTTGGCGAAAATTTAACTACCCTAAGGGTTAATCTCTCGAGAGCCCGTAAAATGGTTAGGGAAAAATTAATAAAATTGGATTATGAACCTGCAAGAACTGGATAGATTAATTGAGAAATACTATCAGGGCAGCACAAGCGAGGATGAAGAAAAAGAGCTGTTTGATATTATTTCGTCTGGACAAGTACCTGCCGATTATTCGGAGGATATAGGCCTGTTGATGACTCTGGTAAACAGGGAGGATATTCCTGAACCTGATGCCGGATTTGAATCAAGGATAATGGATGCAATCGATAGGGTCGGTTCGGGTGCTAAAGTAGTATCGCTTAAGAAAAGAATTTATTCTGCGGTGGCAGTCGCAGCAACTTTACTGATTGTTATATCTTCTTACTTTCTGATGCAAAACAGCGCCGGGCCTGAAGATACTTTTGATGATCCTGTCCTGGCTTACAACACTGCAATTGAGGTACTGAGTCGTGTTGGCAGAACCATGAATACAGGGACTGATGTGATCTCCGAACTATCTGCAATTAGTAATGCAGAAGATAAACTGAATAAATTAGCAAGTCCAGCTCAGATGATATCAAAAGAAATGGAATCATTAAAATATATTGAAAAGAGCATGGAAATTCTGGACATTGGGTCAGGGAAAAATGATTAATTGGCCAGTTAACAATATAAGGAATGAAATAAATAATAAATATAATTGATATGAAAAGGACATTACTATTACTGCTATTGTTTACCCTGATCTCTCCTGTTTTCGGGCAAACAAATCCAATCGATAAGATGTTCGATAAATACGCCGGTCAGAAAGGCTTTACCAGCATATATATCTCAAGCAGGATGTTTAGCCTGATTGCCCGGGCAGACATGGATGATGAAGAATTACAGGAAATTATGAATAACCTTAAATCAATCAGAATACTTACTGCTGATAGTGTTATGACCGGTAATGTTAACTTCTACAGGGAACTTGAGAAGAGTATTGATTTTTCAAAGTATGAAGAATTGATGGCTGTAAAAGACGGATCGCAGGACCTTAAATTTCTGATCAAGGAGAAGGGCACAAGGATTGAGGAATTATTAATGATTGGAGGGGGTGAAGATGGTGGAAATATATTACTTTCAATAAAAGGTGATCTCAGTCTTCAGAATATTTCAGATATCTCAAGAAAAGTAGGAATCGAAGAACTCGAAGGAATTGAAAACAGTAAGAACAAGAAGAAATATGATTAAGTTATCGGGCAGACTAATGCTGGTTTTATTTGCAATATTATTACTGGCATGCAACACTGAAAGCAACAGGGAAATATTTGAGGATTTTGAAGGCCAGGAGGGAATATATATGATTAAGCTGCCTCCTTCTCTGTTTCTGGGTATGGTAGGGTCGGAAACAGAACTTAATAAAGACCAGCTTGGAAATGTCGATTTTGTCAAACTGCTGGTTTTTGATGAAGCAAAGGCCGCAAGCAGAACCTCGATTGATATAGTTAAGGAAATCAGGCAAAAATTCGATAGGTTTGGATATGAGATGGCTATTCAGTTTAGCAGTTCGGGAAATGATGTTTCTGCTTATATTCTTGAAAATGAAGATTATGTAAGCGACATTATGGTGCTGATAAATAGTGCAGACGGGGTTCTTGGTCTGGGTATATCAGGTAAACTTGATGGGAAGGCTTTAATGAATTTTGCCTCAGAAATTGACTATGACGACCTGTCCGATATTATTGATATGGACAGCTTTCCGTTTTAGAAGCCATTAAGATCCATTTTTACCGTTGGTATAAGCAGAAGGAAGCCAAGGAGTATCAGTATAATCATTATCGGGGTGATCCATCTTACCCATTTTTCATAGGGAATCTTTGCTACTCCAAGAACACCTATCAAAACACCCGATGTCGGTGTAATCATATTTGTAAAGCCATCTCCAAACTGGAAGGCCATTACCGTAGCCTGTCTGGATATTCCGATCAGGTCAGAGAAGGGGGCCATTATAGGCATGGTAAGTGCAGCCTTGGCTGAACCACTGGGTATAAAAACATTTATAAATGTCTGAATTACATACATTACACCTACAGAGGCAATCTCTCCAAAATCTTTCATTGCAGTGGATGCGTAGAATAAAAGGGTGTCAATTACCATTCCCTCCTCCAGTATCACTATTATTCCCCCTGCCAGTCCTACTATTAAGGCAGCTGAGAGAATATCGGAAGCTCCATCCAGAAATAGCTTTGTAATCCTGTTCGGACTGCAGTTCATAGCTATGCCGGCAAAAAGACCCATTACAAAGAACAGGGTCGCTATCTCCATAATATACCATCCATAGCCCATTACGCCTGTTATCAGAAATAATATGGTAAATGCCAGTAAATTAAGGATATATTGCCATAGGTGTCTGCGAAGTGTAAGTATCCCTGTAATAATAAATAATGCAGTTAATACCGGTACCAGTGGTATTGTAGCGGACGATCCGGATCCGCTTGAAGGATCCCCTATGCTGATTGTGGTAGTGGAGTAGATAAACGAAAAAGCAAGCATCCCGGCAGATAATAAACCATAGCTTACCCATGATGCTGTCGATACGCTGATTTCAGTATCAGCGGCAGCAGATTCGCTTTTCTCTCTCCAGTACCTGTCCTCTGAGTAGACAGGTGATCTCTCAGGATTTTTCTTAATGCGGCCTGCATACCTCAATACGAAGGCAATACCTGTGAAATTAATCACTACCCAGCAAAAAAGCCGATATTCAAGGCCGCTGAAAAGAGGAAGTTCGGCTATTCCCTGTGCAATCCCAATAGTGAAAGGATTTAGAATTGCCCCCGCAAAGCCCAGTCCTGCTGCAACAAAACACATTGATACTCCGGTAATTGAATCATATCCCATGGAGATGGACAGGGGAACCATAATAATAATAAAGGCAATGGTCTCCTCGCTCATGCCAAAAACTGCTCCAAAAACAGAAAATAATAGCATTACCAATGTGATAATAATGTTTTCAACGCCCAGAAAGCGAAATATCTTCTTTGACTCGAGCTTTTTTGTAAATTTCAGAAATGATAAAATACCCAGATCTATTGCCCTGCTGGCGTTCATTATCCAGAAAGCACCTCCGATAAGCAGAATAAAAATGATAATTCCTGCCTGTCTTTCAAATCCCTTGAAAAAAGCAGCAAATAATTGCCATGTCTGTGGCTGATTATCGCTTCTGCTATAACTAAGTACTTCTTTTTCAACACCCCCTGAAAGATGGCTTGTTTTGATATATTCTCCTCCAGGAACAATCCATGTGAGAACAGCAGAGATAATTATTACATAAAAGACTATAACATAGGTATGGGGGATCTTAAGCTTTTTCATCTTCTGTTGACTGACTAATGAATGAAACCAAAAATAGCAAAAACAGAAGTAGAATCATTACTTTTGCAGCATACAATTTACTATGGCAGATATTAACAGCTTAATAAAGAGCAGATACAGATCACTTCTCAGAGCTTCAAATGGTAAGTTTAGTAGTGATGATAATAAAAAGATAAGGAAGGCTCTATCCATCTTAAATGAGTGTTGCGCAGGTGAGAAGAACCTGACCGGAGAGCCTGTAATACTTCATTCCCTGGCGGTAGCCAGAGACCTTGTTGCTGAACTCGGACTGGGAACAACATCTGTTGTAGGTGCCCTGCTTAGCGAATGTGCAGGCACAATATCATATTCAGAAAAAGAGCTCAGGGAGATTTTTGGCAGCGGGATTACAGGGGTATTGGCAGGATTGAAGAAGATTGAATATGCAGCTGATTCAGAAACAGATTCATATAAGGCTGAAAACTTCCTGAAACTTATATTAACTCTTGCCGAAGATATCAGGGTAATCCTTATAAAGCTTGCCGACCGCCTGGAGTACCTGAGGAATATGGATGGGGCAAAAAAGGCCGACAGAATGAGGCTTGCCTCGGAGTCATATTTTCTCTATGCTCCACTGGCCCACAGGCTTGGACTGTATAATATGAAATCCGAGATGGAAGATATTGCAATGAAATATCTGGATCCGGATGCCTATAATCTTATTACAGAAAAATTACGACAGACAACTGCCTCAAGGAATAAGCTTATCAGGGAATTTTCCGGACCCGTCAGGGATGAACTCGACAGGCTCAATTTTAAGTACCAGATAAAAAGCAGAACCAAATCCATTCATTCCATCTGGCAAAAGATGAAGAATCAGGGAGTAGAGTTCTCAGAAGTATACGATCTCTTTGCAATACGGATAATCATAGATTCTGAGGAAGAAAAGGAAAAATCCGATTGCTGGCAGGTATATTCGCTTATTACAGACCTTTATCAACCAAACACCAGCAGGTTGAGAGATTGGATATCTGTGCCTAAATCAAATGGTTATGAATCGCTGCATACAACAGTGATAGGACCACGTGGAAAATGGGTGGAAGTTCAGATCAGAACCACGAGAATGGACGATATTGCTGAAAAAGGACTGGCAGCCCATACCAGGTATAAGGGACTGAAAGGAGAGGAGAGCGGCTTCGATCTCTGGCTGGCTGAAATGCGTGAACTGCTCGAGAATCCCTCTGCAGACGATAGAAATGTTATGGAGGATGTTACATCAGAATTGTATACTGATGAAGTCTTTGTGTTTACTCCTAACGGAGATTTAAAACGATTGAAATACGGGGCAACTGTCCTTGATTTCGCCTTTGCAATCCATACAGAGGTTGGATCTTCCTGTATCGGTGGACAGGTTAATGGCAGGAATGTAGGTATCAGACATATTCTGAAGAACGGCGATAAGGTGGCCATACTTACATCGAAAAATCAGAAACCAAAACAGGACTGGCTATCTTTCTGTGTAACAAGTAAGGCCAGGAATAAGATTAAAGGAGTGCTTGATGCTGAGCTGGTTAAGGCTGCCAGTGAGGGAAAGGAGATTCTTCAGCGAAGACTGAAGAACTGGAAGATTGAATTTAGTGACAGTGTTGTGGCGCTTCTGATTGAAAGGTTTAAGATGCCCAATGCACGCGAACTTTATAACCAGATCAATAGTGAGAAAATAGATCTCCTGGATGTTAAGGAAGTATTACTTGAGGAGCTTAGGCCTAAAGGTGCTGTTGCCGAGATGGTTAATGATGATAAAAAAACTCCTGATTCCACTGTGTCTGAAGATGAGAGTCAGAAGTTCAGTCAGTATCTTGTGATTGAAGACAGGGTGGAAGGTCTCGACTATAAGCTATCCAAATGCTGCAATCCTGTTCTGGGCGATAAGATATTTGGATTCGTTACTATTACTGAGGGAATTAAGATACATCGAAGAAATTGTCCCAATGCTCACTATATGACTCATAACTACCCCTACAGGATAGTTATGGCAAAATGGACCAAGGGTGAGGACAATGCTGCTTTCCAGACCTCAGTAAAGGTTATTGGAGTAGATGATCATGCCATGATTACTAAAATCCATGATGTAATAGCAAGTTCAAAGGTTACTCTTAGAAATTTCAGCTATGAAAATAAAGACGGGATGTTTGAAGGAATGATTCAGTTACTTGTACCTAATACAAATACACTTAAGGGCTTAATAAAAAAACTACAGGCTCTCGACGGAGTAATTAAAGCGGTCAGGTTCAGCAAATGATCTTGCAGAATAAGATTAAAACAACTATTTTTAAACCATGCTTAGAAAGATATTTATATTGCTTTTTTTCGCACTTCTGTCTACGGGATTAAGGGCCCAGTATAATTATTTTCATCCGGAGATCTTCTATATGCCCTTATTAGGACCGGAAAAATATTATGCCGATAAGCTGGATAATGATGTATCTGATAATCCTGGTCTGCAGTACAGGTTGCAATCAGGGATGCAGTTTAATTCATTAAATGGTTTTAACACAGTAAGTTCATGGCTTTCTCCTAAAGTTTTACTTCCTGTAAATTCAAAGTTGATGGTGGAAGTAGGAGCAAGCTTTATTTCAAGCTCTTTCCCTGGTGGAGAAGATACTGAATATCAGCGTATAAATGATCTGATAACCTATGCCAGGGGTATTTATTCTGTAAATGAAAGTTTTACTGTTTACGGACAGGTGGCAAAGTCAATATTATCAAAGCCAGGCTTTGAAAACTCTGATTTTGAGAGTATTATGATGGGAATGGAGTATTTTGTCACACCTAATTTCAGAATAGGAGCAAGTATTACATCACAGAGGGGTATTGATCCCTTCTATATGGGTAACCCCTATAATTACGGCAGATCACCCTGGGGACCTTACTTTTAGGCGAAAGACTCAAGGCTCAAGACTCAAGACTCAAGACTCAAGGCTCAAGACTCAAGACTCAAGACTCAAGACTCAAGACTCAAGACTCAAGGCTTTATTAAGCTTAGCTCTTTGTTTTG
>CAZWLP010000034.1:0-25947 GCA_964634565.1 uncultured Rikenellaceae bacterium
GCTCCCAGCTCCCTGCTCCCTGCTCCCTGCTCCCAGCTCCCAGCTCCCAGCTCCCTGCTCCCTGCTTTTAGTTTCGTCAGAAACTATAGCCTATAGCATCGACGGGATTCATCTTGGCGGCCGAGTAGGCAGGAGCATAACCCGCAACTACACCAATCGATCCCGAGAGTAATATCGCCAGCAGGATATTGCCAGCAGTAAGATGAATACTAAGATCATACAGGTAACTAACAACCTGTGTGCCGATAAATATCAGGAATAGTCCTACGAGTCCGCCAATAACTGAAAGTATTATCGACTCGTACAGAAACTGCCATAGAATAAAGTTTCTCTTTGCACCAAGAGCTTTCTGTATTCCGATAATATTGGTTCTTTCCTTTACCGATACAAACATAATATTTGCTATACCGAAGCCCCCAACAAGAATCGAGAAGCCACCTATTATCCATCCACCAATATTTATTCCGGCAAAAACATTTTCAAATCCCTGTGTAAGAAGGCTGGCCTTGTTTACAGAGAAGTTATTATCCTCCCCTGGTTTTAGACGTCTTGAAGCTCGCAGTATCTGGGTTGTTTCATCTGTTAGTTCTTCAACAGCGATTCCGCTTCTTGCTTTGACAATAATATTTGCCTCAGTAAACCTGCTTCTGATATTAACAATATTTTTTGCAAAATTTACAGGTAAAACAGTTAGGTCATCAAGCCCACTATCACTCAAGCCTCCTTCTCCCTCTTTCTTAAATATTCCGATAACTGTTGCCTTGTGACCACCTATTGTGATTTGCTTGCCTATCGGGCTTGCCCGATCAAAAATCTCTTTCGCCAATATTGCTCCCATAATCACTACCGGCTTTCCTGAAGAACTTTCATATGGAGAGAAGTATCTGCCCTCCTCAATATCGAAGGTTCTTACATTCTCAAATTCATGTGTTGTAGCCCAAAAAGTAGCATTACTTACCTGAGCATCTTGATATTTAAGGGTGCGATTAAAGAAAACAGAATAATTTGCGGCTTCAGCCCTTGCAGAATTTTTTCTTATTGCCTCGTAATCATTTATATCTGGTTGAGGCCACATAATTATATCCCACCAGGCAAGGTCAGGGTCAAATGACCATGGCATTTTTTGCACATAAATTACATCATCTCCCAATGATGCAATACTATCTTTAATAGAACCTTCCATCCAGTCAAGAACAGTAAATACAGATATAATTGCAAATATCCCGACTGTAATACCAAATAGCGATAAAAAAGTCCTTAACTTGTTAGTTATTATTGAATTAACTGCAATAAGAAAGCCTTCTTTTATTAACCTGAGGAATGCCATAATATTTTTTCAGTACTAGCTTATTTTATTATTCCATTTCAAATATACTGATTAATAACAGGAGTATTATAATTCAGCATTTTGAAATTTAATTAATACATTGGAAGACAACAAAAAAATATCTATTTTTAGGTCCTACTATAGGATTTAGGGTATTAATTGCAACTTCCTGATAATGAACGAAAAGAAAATCTCCACCGCTCTGGTTTCTGTATACTATAAAGAGGGACTTGATAGAATAATAAGGAGGCTTGATAAGCTTGGTGTAAAAATTATTTCAACCGGTGGTACCGGTAGTTTTATTTCTGATCTTGGCGTGGATGTTGAGCTGGTTGAGGACTTAACAGATTATCCATCTATCCTGGGGGGTCGAGTTAAAACACTTCATCCGAAGGTATTTGGAGGAATCCTGGCCAGGAGGGATAATATGGAGGATATTGCCCAGCTGGAAAAGTATTTTATTCCTCAAATTGATTTAGTAATTGTGGATCTCTATCCTTTTGAAGAAACAGTTGCATCCGGAGCGGAAGAGCAGGAAATTATTGAGAAGATTGATATAGGAGGCATCTCGCTGATCAGAGCTGCTGCCAAGAACTTTAAAGACACACTTATTGTTTCAGGCAGGGAGCAATACGATTCCTTATTTAATCTTCTCGAAAAGGGTGAAGGCTTAAGTACTCTTTCTGAGCGAAGAGAATTTGCAACAGCAGCCTTTGATATTTCATCCAATTATGATACTGCCATTTATTCTTACTTTAGGGGTAATAAGGATACGGGTTCATTTAAAGAGAGTATAAGGCTGAGCCGTAAGCTAAGGTATGGAGAGAATCCTCATCAGAAGGGCGCCTTTTTTGGAAGGTTTGAAGATATCCTGGAGCAACTGAATGGAAAGGAGATTTCATACAATAACCTGCTCGATATAGATGCGGCAGTAAACCTGATGGCTGAGTTTGAGGAAACAAGCTTTGCTATACTTAAACACAATAATGCATGTGGAGCAGCTTCGAGGGAAAGATTAATTGATGCCTGGAAAGATGCTCTTGCGGGTGATCCTGTTTCTGCCTTTGGAGGAGTTTTAATAACAAACAGAAAGATTGATAAAGCAACTGCTGAAGAAATTAATAAATTATTCTTTGAGGTAATTATTGCTCCTGATTATGAGGAAGCTTCTCTTGAAATACTGAAGAGTAAGAAGAACAGGATTATTCTGGTATTGAAAGGGAAGCCGGAAAGCACAGCCAGTTTCAGGACATGCCTGAACGGAGTGCTCTGGCAGGATAGAGATATGAAAACAGAATTGGCAGGTGATATGGAGCCTGTAACAACAAGGGTGCCTTCAGGAAAGGAAATCGAGGACCTGAAATTTGCCAATATACTTGTTAAGCACAGTAAGTCAAATTGCATTGTACTTGCTGCCAACAAGCAGTTACTTGGAAGTGGGGTAGGAATGACATCCAGGATAGATGCCTTAAAGCATGCTGCAGAAAAATCAAAGGCATTCGGATTTGATCTTAAGGGAGCCGTTATGGCATCAGATGCTTTTTTTCCCTTTGCCGATAGTGTAGAGATTGCACATAAAGAAGGTATAAATGCCGTTATTCAACCGGGAGGTTCAATAAATGATAAGCTTTCGATAGATTACTGCAATAATAACGGGATGGCAATGGTTTTTACCGGAACAAGGCATTTCAGACATTGATAATACTAATTTAATAATATAATAATTAATGGGTCTATTTTCATTTTTAACGCAGGAGATTGCTATCGACCTCGGTACAGCAAATACCATCATTATTCATAATGATAAAATTGTTGTTGACGAGCCGTCAATAGTGGCAGTTGATAAGAACACAGGAAAGCTTATAGCTATTGGAGAAAAGGCAAGGCAGATGCATGGTAAAACCCATGAAAACATTAAGACTATAAGGCCTCTGAGAGACGGTGTAATTGCAGACTTTAATGCTGCCGAGCAGATGATCAGGGGAATGATAAAGATGATTAATAAACGACCCAGTCTCTTCTCACCTACTCTTAAAATGGTGGTTTGTATTCCGTCGGGAAGCACGGAAGTTGAAGTTAGGGCTGTAAGAGACTCATCGGAGCATGCAGGGGGAAGGGATGTTTACCTTATTTATGAACCAATGGCTGCTGCAATTGGTATAGGACTCGATGTTGAGGCTCCGGAAGGATGTATGGTGGTTGATATTGGAGGAGGAACTACAGAGATTGCTGTAATTGCCCTTGGAGGGATTGTCTGTAACAGATCGATTCGTACTGCAGGTGATGGATTTACCGCAGATATTCAGGCTTATATGAGACATCAGCATAATATTAAAGTAGGTGAAAGGACTGCTGAGGATATAAAGATTAATGTTGGTGCTGCTCTGCCAGATATTGAAGATTATCCGGCAGATTACATAGTAAGAGGACCAAATCTTATGACTGCCATGCCTATTGAGATTCCTGTATCATATCAGGAAATAGCTCACTGTCTCGATAAGTCGATATCAAAAATAGAAACTGCAATATTGGGAGTGCTTGAACAAACACCTCCGGAACTGTATGCAGATATTGTTAGCAAAGGAATATTTCTTGCCGGCGGAGGAGCCTTGCTGAGAGGCCTTCCCAAAAGATTAACCGATAAGATAAGTATCCCGTTTAAAGTTGCTGAAGATCCTCTGCATGCCGTAGCCAGAGGTACAGGTGTAGCATTAAAGAATGCCGATAAGTTCTCATTCCTGATGAGATAATATGGGGGTGTAAATGAGAAGTCTTTTAAACTTCTTCATCAGATTTAGTAATATAATAGTCTTCCTTCTTCTGGAGGTTGTGGCTTTGTATATGCTATCAAATAATGATGGTTATCACAATATTATGCTCTCTAACAAGCTTATAGCAATAGAAGGATCTATTGAGAAGAAGATTTCGTCGTTATCCGAATACTTAGAACTTAGGGCAATAAACTCTGAGCTTGCTGCCGAAAATCTTGAGCTAAGAAACAGGCTTGAAAGAGTTTTCAGGGATGATGAGCAGTATTTTACCCCGGTTAACGATACAGTTCATCGTCAGCAATATCTGTACAAAGGAGCACGAGTAATACGACAATCAACTAATAAACAAAAGAATTATATCACACTTGATCAAGGAACTCGCGATGGAGTTGAGGTGGGAATGGCCGTTGTAGGTCCGGATGGAATAGTCGGGTTTATTGTCGGGACAAGTAATAATTTCTCAATTGCTATGTCTGTTCTTAACCTTGATTTCAGGTTAAGTGCCAGATTCAGAAAGAATGGCTATTTTGGATCGCTTAGCTGGGAGGGATTGGATCGCGATATTGTATCTCTGAACGAGATACCTCATCATGTTCAGATTGAAATAGGGGATACTATTGAAACAAGTGCTTATTCATCTGTCTTCCCTGCCGGGATACCTGTGGGGCAGGTTTCGGGTTTTGACACGGGTGGAGGAGATTTTTATTCTATAGATGTTAAGCTGGCAACAGATTTTTATAAAACAGATTATGTATATATTATAGGTAATATGTTAAAAAGTGAGCAGGTAGAGCTCCAGGATAGTTTTGATATAACCAATTGAGATAAAGGATGCTGAATGACGTAATAAAATATTCCGGAATTTTTGTTCTGCTTATGCTAATTCAGGTTCTGATTATGAATAATATCGGGTTTAGCGGATATGTAAATCCCTTTGTTTACCTGCTTTTTATTATCCTGCTACCACTAGAAATACCTGCCTGGATCCTGCTGATAATTGCTTTTTTTACAGGTTTAACCGTCGACCTTTTTACAGCAACAGCAGGATTGCATACCTCAGCTACTGTTTTTGTTGCCTTTGTAAGGCCATATATATTAAGAGTGATTGCTCCAAGAGAAGGTTATGAGCAGGGGGATGAGCCGGGGATAGCCAAGAACGGATTCAGATGGTTTATATTATATGTTGTCTTAATGGTTTTTATTCACCACTTTGCCTTATTCTATATCGAGGTTTTCAGGCTTAAGCAATTCTTCTACACTTTTGCAAGAGTGATACTTAGTTCTCTGTTTAGTATATTTTTTATTGTAATAATTCAAATATTGATAATAAGAAAATAGAGTGTCCGAGATAAAAGACAGATATACAAATCGAAGGCTGTTCTTCCTTTCAGTCATTATGTTAATTGGCATAATAATGATTGTTAAGTTGTTTATCCTCCAGGTTGTAGATAAGTCGTACCGTATGTCTGCCGAGAATAATGTTATCAGAAGGGTAACCCAGTACCCTGCAAGAGGTTTGATATACGATCGTAATAATAAACTGCTGGTATATAACCAGGCCGCTTACGACCTTATGGTTATACCGGGGCAAATGACATCTATCGACACAGTATCCCTTTGTTCTATTTTAGGTATAAGCAAGGAATCTTTCGGTGCCCGGCTGAAAGAAGCGAAATCATTTTCAAGATATGCTCCATCTGTTTTCCTGAAGATGGTATCGGCAGAGACCTATGCCCAGTTGCAGGAATCACTATACCAATATCCCGGATTTTTTGTTCAGACCAGAACTCTCAGAAAATATACTTATCCTTCTGCTTCACATGTACTCGGATATGTGAGTGAGGTAGATCCATCCGATCTGGAGTCAGATCCTTATTATACAATGGGCGACTATATTGGAAGATCGGGAGTGGAAGAATCGTACGAGAAAGAGCTGAGGGGGAATAAGGGAGTAAAAAGATTTCTTGTAGACGTACATAACCGTATTAAAGGATCATATCAGAACGGCAGATACGATTCGGTACCGGGTCCGGGTAAAGATATCAGGCTTAGCCTTGATATAGACCTCCAGATGTATGGTGAAAAATTGCTTTCCGGAAAAAATGGCAGCATCGTGGCTCTTGAACCAAAAACGGGGGAAGTACTTGCCCTTATAAGTGCTCCTTATTATGATCCCTCATTGCTGGTTGGAAGAATAAGATCAGATAATTTCAGGAAACTGCAGGTTGATACCTTGAAACCGCTCTTTAACAGGGCACTTATGGCATCTTATCCGCCGGGTTCAACATTTAAGCCTGTTAATGGTTTGATAGCATTGCACGAAGGTGTAGTAAGCGAGACTTCAGAATATTTTTGTGACAATGGATATTATGCACCGGGTATTCATGTAGGCTGTCATCATTTTAATAGCTTTAACCTGACTCATGCTATTATGGCTTCATGTAATGCCTATTTTTGTAATGCTTTCAGAAAAACCCTTGAAAATCCGAGATATAATTCGATTGCTGAAGCATATTCAGCATGGCGGTCTTACCTTGAGGAGTTTGGTTTTGGATCCAAACTGGGTATCGACTTTAAGAATGAATTAAGCGGCTTTGTTCCTAAGCCGGATTATTACAATCGGTACTATGGAGAGGGAAACTGGAAGGCACTTACTGTGCTTTCTCTGTCTATAGGGCAGGGTGAACTTGGAACAACTCCCTTGCAGATGGCTAATATGACTGCCGCAATCGCCAACAGGGGATATTATTATACTCCTCATATTGTAAAAAGTGTCGACAATACCGGCGAATTAGTTGATCCTAAATTCAGCGAGAAGCATAAAATAAGTATCGATTCTGCGACTTTTGAACCTATTGTTGAAGGAATGAGACTGGTTGTCAATGGAGATGAACACGCTACTGCCAGATGGGTGGCTTTAAGGGATATTGAGGTTTGTGGAAAAACCGGCACCGCTGAGAACCCGCATGGAGAGGATCATTCGATATTTGTAGCTTTTGCTCCTGCCGAAGATCCGCAGATAGCAATTGCTGTTTATGTTGAAGGAACGGGGTTTGGTTCAACATATGCTGCTCCTGCAGCGACTCTAATGATCGAAAAATATTTAAAGGGAAAAATTTCAAACCAGTGGCTGGAGGACTTTATTTTAAAGAAACCTGATAATAGTGGAGAGGAGAATTAATATATGGAAAAATCTTGATTGGGTAACTGTTCTGGTTTACCTTATTATGGTTTTATTCGGATGGATAAATATTTATGCTGCAGTATATAACGAAGAGCATTCAAGTATCCTGGATCTTTCGCAGAGATATGGAAAGCAGATTATCTTTATTTCAGCAGCGGTAATACTTGCAGTGCTGGTAATGGTAGTGGATAGCAGATTTTATCTCTTCTTTTCTTATATAATTTACGGACTCGTAATATTTTCACTTATACTGGTATTGATACTTGGGAAGGAGATTAACGGAGCACGGTCGTGGTTCGAAATTGGGACTTTGGGCTTACAGCCTTCCGAGTTTGCTAAGTTTGCAACAGCGCTGGCTCTAGCCAGGTATCTGAGTGGAAAGGGGAGAACGCTTTCGTCGGTAAAGACCCTGTTTTTTTCCTTGCTTATTATTTTTATTCCCGGGGTTTTTATTGCAGCACAACCTGATATGGGGTCTGTGCTTGTATATTTTGCACTTGTTATGGTCTTATTTCGTGAGGGGCTGTCACCTTATCTCTTTATTACCGGGATACTGGCAATAGTCCTGTTTATTGCCACCCTGCTTGTTGATTCTGTTATTATATATGCTGTACTTATTGCTCTGGCAATTATATTATATATGCTTATGTCGAAAGATATAATCAGGATATTAAAAGGTGTATTACTGGCAGCTTTGATCGGTGCAATTGTTTATGCTATTTTCAGATGGGGTTTTAACTCCTTAAACCTTGATTATATTCTTATTGTTACAGTAGTTCTTTCAGGTGCTTTATATGCATACTATATATACAGATTTAAGGCTTATTCGCTGCTTGTTTTGTATACCTTTCTTCTTGGAAGCATGATCTTTATTTTCACGGTTGATTATGCCTTTAATAATTTTCTTAAACCCCATCAGCAGACAAGGATTAATGTCGTTCTGGGTATTGAGAATGATCCTTTCGGGGAGGGGTATAATCTGAATCAATCAAAGATATCTATTGGGTCCGGAGGGTTTACAGGAAAAGGATTTCTGAATGGAACACAGACGAAATTTAAATTTGTGCCTGAGCAAAGTACCGATTTTATCTTTTGTACGGTAGGCGAAGAGTGGGGTTTCCTTGGAACGACCTTTGTTGTGTTACTTTTTGCATTTCTTCTCGCAAGACTGGTTATGCTTGCTGAGCGACAGCGATCATCATTTTCGAAAATTTATGGGTATGGAGTAGTTTCTATTCTGTTATTTCATTTTGTAATTAATATCGGGATGACAATAGGCCTTGTGCCAACAATCGGGATTCCATTACCATTTTTCAGTTATGGAGGGTCTTCACTCTGGGGATTTACCATACTGCTGTTTGTTTTTCTTAAGCTCGATTCCAGCCGGAATGAGTACCTGGTTTAGAATGGTATAGTAAGGCGGTGCGACAGCTGTATTCCGAATTCCTTCTCTACAAATTCTATTAACTGCGGAAAGAATTCCATAAAATCGTCATCAAGGGAGTAGTAATTCTTTTTAAATGTTTTAATAGCATATCTCGACTCGTCCGGCAGGCTTGTTCGCCTGCTCATAGCATTTAATACCTGTTTGAGTCCGCGGCTGGTTTTATATGATTCTATCCAGTTATTTATAATAAAGAAAGGAATCCGATCTTTAACTTTATCAGGCAGAATATCATAATTGTTAACCATTGCACGGTAAAACTGGTATGTAATACTTTCAAGTGGGCGGCGCGAGAAAAAATCCCATTCCTTGGTCAGGAAATGGTCGTACAGGATATCAGTTATTACACCGGCATATTTGTAATACTTTTTTGTAAAAAGGAGTTTGCTTCTGTGAACAACAGGATGCTTATCAGTAAAAGAGTCAATATTTCGGTGTATAATAATTCCTTTTCTAATCTGTTCGGGATATTTCAGATAGTCACGTCCCTTAACATAATCGCCGATATAGTTACCAATGATTATTTCATCAGAATCACCTGAAAGATATATGTGAGCGAGGACATTCATTGGTCTTTATCAATTATTACGTTGAAATTACGCTTTTGTTTTTTTTCGCCCTAATATTTTCTTTAACATATTTTAACCGGGGGTGTAATTAATATTCAAGTCTCAGAATGATAGGTATATACAAGAGTTGTGCCAGAATAAAATAATATGAGTAAAATCATCGTAAATTTGGGATGTATATTTTAAATTTGATGTTTAGTAATAAATATTATAAAAAAAATAGAAAGGAAATAGCTATGGCGAAAAAGAATGTTATTATTATTGGAGCTGCAGGCAGGGATTTTCATAATTTCAATACCTATTTCAGAGGTAATAAAGATTATAATGTTGTTGCCTTTACAGCGGCCCAGATTCCTGATATAGATGGACGAAAATATCCGGCTGAACTTGCCGGAGATCTATATCCTGAAGGAATTCCTATCTATGCTGAGGAGAATCTTACAAGTTTAATCAATGAGCTGAAAGTTGATGATTGCGTCTTTTCATATAGTGATGTGCCTTACCAAAGGGTAATGGGAGTAAGTGCTATTGTAAATGCTGCCGGTGCAAATTTTGTATTGCTCGGTCCTGACGACACCATGGTTAAAAGTACAAAGCCTGTGATTGCTGTTGGTGCAGTTCGTACCGGTTGTGGAAAGAGTCAAACCTCCCGAAGAGTAATAGAACTACTGATGGAAAAAGGTCTGAAGGTTGTTGCTGTCCGACACCCTATGCCTTATGGCGACCTTGTTGCACAGAAAGTACAGCGTTTTGCTGAGGTGAGCGACCTTGCCAAGCACAAGTGTACGGTTGAAGAAATGGAAGAGTACGAACCACATGTTGTCAGAGGTAATGTAATATATGCCGGAGTTGATTATGAGGCCATCCTCAGAGCAGCAGAAAAGGATCCTAAAGGATGCGACGTTGTTCTTTGGGACGGAGGAAATAATGATTTCCCATTTTATAAGCCAGATCTCACAATTACTGTAGTAGATCCACACAGGCCCGGCCATGAATTAAATTACTATCCGGGAGAGGTTACACTCAGGCTGGCAGATGTTGCTGTAATTAACAAAATGGACAGTGCAGCTCCTGAGGATATACAAACAGTAAGGGAGAGTATAGAAAAAGTTGCACCAAATGCTATTGTTGTTGACGGTGCTTCTCCTATTAAGGTTGACGATCCTACCGTAATTAAGGGTAAAAGAGTTCTTGTTGTTGAGGACGGGCCAACTCTTACACACGGTGAGATGAAACTTGGAGCAGGAGTTGTTGCAGCACGTAAATTTGGTGCAGCAGAGATGGTTGATCCAAGGCCATTTACAGTAGGTAAATTATCAGAGACATTTAAGATCTATCCGAATATCGGAACATTACTACCTGCAATGGGTTATGGAGAGCAGCAGCTTAAGGACCTTGAGACAACAATCAACAATACAGATTGTGACTCTGTTGTTATCGGAACACCAATTGACCTGAACAGAATAATTAATATCAAAAAGCCTAATACCAGGGTTTACTATGATCTTCAGGAAATAGGTAATCCAAACCTTGAAGAGGTTATTGATGATTTTGTGAAGAAACACAATCTATAGGATCAGGAATCTTATTAAATATTGAAGAGACGCAATTTTTTGCGTCTCTTTTTTTTGGAAGTTTATTTAATGGAATTATATTTCTATAATCATTTTTATCCATCCCGGCAGGCTTATTTACCAAGTAATGCAAACATGTTTTTTTTATAGGCTTCAACGCCAGGCTGATTAAAGGGATTAACGCCAAGTATATAACCGCTTATTCCACATGAGATTTCAAAAAGGTACATAAGCTGTCCCAGGGAGTTTTCATTCAGAAGAGGTATATTAATTTTAAATACAGGAACCTTACCGTCAATATGAGCCATTATTGTACCCTCCTCAGCTTTCTTATTTACCTCAGATATTCTCTTTCCGGCTATATAATTTAGTTTGTCGAGATCTTTCTTCTCCTCAGGTATTATAAGGTTGGATGTATTTTTTTCAACAGATAATACAGTTTCAAAAAGTACTCTTTTGCCATCCTGAATATATTGACCCATTGAGTGAAGATCGGTAGTCAGGTCGGCTGCTGCAGGGAAAATGCCTTTACCTTCTTTGCCTTCACTTTCGCCAAATAATTGTTTCCACCATTCTGCAACATAGTGCAGTCCCGGTTCAAAATTAATAAGTAACTCGATTATTTTTCCGTTGTTATATAACAGATTCCTGACGGCTGCATAGATAAGGGCGGGATTTGATTTTACATCTTTATTATCTCTGGTTCGGACAGCCATATTTCTGGCCCCAATAATAAGCTCTTCGATATTAATGCCTGCTATTGCCATAGGTAATAATCCAACCGGAGTAAAAACAGAGTATCTTCCTCCAACATTATCAGGGATAATAAATGTCTTATATCCTTCTATGTTTGCCAGTTGCCTGAGTGCTCCCTTCTTAGAGTCGGTAACGGCAATTATCCTTTTACTGGCTGTTTCTTTACCCTCATTCTTTTCCAGTAGTTCTCTCAATAATCTGAAAGCTATGGCAGGTTCGGTTGTTGTACCTGATTTTGATATTACAACCAGATTAAATGTTTTATTCTGAAGATAATCAAGTAGTGATGCGAGATAATCTTCGCTGATATTCTGACCGGCAAAAATTATTTTATGCAAATCATGTTTGTCTTCAAATGGATTCTTAAGAGCTTCGATAATCGACTTAGATCCCAGATATGAACCTCCGATTCCCACTATTACTGTAATCCCGGCATTTCTCCTGAGCATTTCAGCAGTATCTTTTATTGCCCCGATCTCATATATTGCCTTTTCAGGGAGATTAATCCAACCAAGGAAATCGTTACCCTGGCCGTCGCCATCAATCAAAGATTGCAGGTGCCTGAGCGAGTCTGAGGCACTTGCATAAATATCATTCTCGTCGATAAAATTTAAACACCCTTTATAATTCAATGTAATTTCCATCTTATTATTTTAATAGTTTTGTCAGGCCCTGAATAGCAGATGAAGGCTTCATTTCTTTATAAAGAATATTATATACAGCGTCTGCAATAGGAATTTTTGCTCCGACTTTTTCATTAATCATGAATATACATTTTGAGGCATAGTATCCTTCAGCAATCATGGTCATATTAAGAAGTGCATATTTAACTGAAGATCCCTTACCAAGCATATTGCCAAGCATCCTGTTTCTACTGAACTGTGAATATCCTGTAACCAGCAGGTCTCCCAGGTAGGCTGAGGCAGTAATATTCCTTTTATTTTTATATATTTTTGATATAAACCTTTTCATCTCCCTGGCACTGTTTGAAAGAAGTACAGCCTGGAAATTATCTCCATATCCGAGTCCGTGAGCTACCCCGATAGCAATTGCATAAATATTTTTAAGTACTGCTGCATATTCGGTACCAAAAATGTCATCTGAAATAACTGTTCTCAAGTAGAACCCGCTGAGTAATGCAGCTACATTTTTTGCCTTGCTACGTTTAAGTGAAGCCACTGTAAGGTACGACAACTTTTCCATAGCTATTTCTTCGGCATGTGTTGGTCCCGACAGAATAACCAGGTTTTCGTAGGGTACCTTATATTGATTATGCATGAAATCACCTACAATTGTATTATGTTCAGGTACAATTCCTTTAATTGCCGAGCAAATGGTTTTTTGTGAGATATCCACACTTAAATCTGCGAGCGTTGTCTTAAGGAAGGCTGAAGGCACAACAAATATTATTGTATCAGACGATGCCACGGCTTCATTTATATCTTCTGTAAGAATTAGTTTATCCATCTCAAAATCGACACTGCTGAGAAATTTCGGGTTATGATGATGCTCGCGGAGGTGTTCTATTATTTCAGGTTCACGGATATACCACACTATCTTATTGCAGTTTTCTGAAAGTAATTTTACTATTCCTGTAGCCCAACTTCCGGAACCAACTACAGCAACTTCAGGTCTTATATCTGTCATTTTTCAGGATTTTGGTCAAAGGTAATAAAAAAAGCTGTGTGGCATTTACCACACAGCTTTTAGTATAAAGGGAGTATATATTGGGTATTATCTTTTTATTATATCTCCTGCGCTAGATGATCTTGCGTCTACTTTAGCGGGGTTACCCCTGTAATGTACGTCGCCTGCACTGCTTGCTCTTGCATTTAATCTGTCTGTTACAGTGATCTTTACATCACCTGCACTCGATGCATTTATATCGGCTTCTTTAACTGTCAGCTCAAATGCCTTGATATCTCCTGCGCTACTAGTACTTGCCTCAAGGTAATCTGCCTCACCGCTAAGAGTAATGTCACCTGAACTTGATGTTGAAAGATCTAGGTTTTTGGCATAAACTTCAAGTTTTACATCGCCAGCACTACTTGTCCGGATTTTAAGGTTTTCTGCCTTTATGGGTGTTTTTCCTATTACGTCACCTGCACTTGAAGCTTTAATATAATCTACGTCTTTCATAGTAACATGAACAACTTTCCTCTCCGACGAGATTATGTTAATGCCCCTGGAAAAACGAACTATTAATACTCCGTCTTCAACATTTGTTTCAATATAATCCAGCAGATTATCTTCGGCTTCAACTACAACCTCGAATTTGTTACCCTGAGATAGAAATATGTCAATGGAAGTGGAAGTAGATACGCCGGTAAAGTCTTTTACCTCGCGTGTTTCGGTTTTAATATCTCCACTACCCTTAATTTTGCTCCTTTGGGCACTGGCTGTATTTAAGGTTCCCAGGCATATTACTGCTATTAAAATTAATTTCAGGCTTTTCATGTTTCCAGTTTTAAATTCAACAATTTATACTAAAGACATTGTATTTTTAATAATGATGCATAAAAAAAAATAAACCGGAAAGAATTTTTCTTTGCCGGTTTATTGTGTATCACAATTACAACTACTTAATACTTATGCTTCATTTATTTTTGCGAATCTCTTACTAACTTCATTCCAGTCGACAACATTCCAGAAGGCCCCTATATAATCGCCTCTTTTATTCTGATACTTAAGGTAATAAGCATGTTCCCATACGTCGAGTGCCAGTAAGGGGAAGCCCTTGGTTTCTGATATATCCATCAAAGGATTATCCTGGTTAGCCGTACTGCTAACTTCCAGCTTACCATCAGTTGTCAGAACAAGCCATGCCCAACCTGAACCAAACCTGGACGAGGCAGCATCGCTAAATTTTTCTTTAAAACTCTCAAAAGATCCAAAATCGATTTCGATTGCATCTTTTAATTCTTTAGACGGGGAAGTCTTTTCAGATGTCATATTATTCCAGAACAGAGTGTGGTTATAATATCCGCCTCCACTGTTTCTCACTCCAACAGGAAGTGATGATATTGTGGAAAAAATCTTTGAAAGAGGCATGTTCTCAAGTTCAGTACCCTTGGTGGCAGCGATAAATTTATTAAAATATCCTCTGTGGTGCCTGTCGTAATGAATCTCCATGGTCATCTTATCGATATAAGGCTCAAGGGCATCGTAAGCGTAAGGTAATTCCGGGAAGCTATGTCCTTCGAATATGCCGTCTTCGTTATAAGAAAAGTCTACTCCTGACCTGGCAAGTATTTTAGCAGGAAGTGCTGCTACTGCCAGGCTAATTCCTATTGTATTTACAAATTTTCTTCGGTTCATAGTTATTAGTTTTTTATTTACTAACAAAATAACAGACCAAAGGTTTAAATCAGACCGCTTTTACCTTCGGATTAAATATATAGCTATTTGAGTAGCTGATTAAAGCCTTTAGGTTTAATATTCAAATACAGCATCTGTTGGCTCACTTGACTTGCAATCAATAAAAATGTATCTTTAGTTTGGATGGCAGTTATTTCTGATTAATAAAATCTCAGGGAGGAAATGAAAATGAAAAGGGTAAATATATTAGCGTTGCTGCTTTTGTCTGTTATTATCCCGGTTCCTGGTAAAACAATGGCTCAGGGTACCACTATACCCATAAGCACCTTATCAGAAGAGGCAAGAGAAACTTTTAAAGCAGGCCGGAAGAAAAAGGAAAATATTCAAGGTGAAGCTGCAGAAATGTTATTTAATCATGCAATAGAGTTAGATCCAGGGTTTGCACTGGCATATCTTTACCGGGCCAGACCGGGAGACTTTGATAAGGCAATGGAATTGATCGATAATGTTTCTGAGGGAGAAAGATTAACCATACTTTATTTTATTTCATATGAGAGGTTTGAGTATAAAGATGCCCTGGAGTACCTCGATCAGTTGCTTCAGAAATTTCCATCGTGTAAGCACGTTCACCTGTGGGCCGGATTATTTTATGAGAATATACTGCATAATTACCAGCTTGCGCTGGATCATTTCTATATTGCAACCCGTCTGGATGAGTATTATGCCGCGCCAAATAACGAGATTGGCTATCGTTTAATGAGACTGGGTAATTTTGATAAGGCAGAGCTGGCATTTAAAAGATATATTGCACTGGCTCCGGATTGCCCTAATGCATACGATTCATATGCTAACTTCCTGATGAAACTTAAGAGATACGATGAATCAATTCAGCAATATACCAAAGCATATGATCTGAATCCCGACAAGATAATAACAATAGCCAGAATAGGTCAGAATTATGCCTTCAGGGGAGAATATGAAGAGGCAAGAGCTTACTATCAGAAATACTATGATATGGCAGATAAAACCGGACAGAAAGCTATTGCTCTAAACCTGTCGGCCGGATCTTATATTGCCGAAGGAAAGATCAGGAAGGCTATGGATGAGATGCAAAAGTATATTAAGCTTGGAGAAGAGACGGGGAGTAATATTGATATTATTCTTGGTACAGCAAATGAAGGATTTATTAATCTTGAGATGGGTAATCTTAAGAAAGGACTTTCAGAGTACAAGCGGGCAGAAGAGCTGCTTAATACCCTTGATATACCTGAGTCAACAAGGCGAAGGTATATATTCAGTTCGATGGGGTGGCTATGCAAAGCATACGCTGCCAATAAGGATTTTGAGAAGGCCGACTATTACCTGGAAAGGGCCGGTCAGATTGTTGATAAAACCAATAATCCACTTTTTATGAGTGAGTATAAGCTTTTTAAGGGATATATAGATATGGGAAAGGGTAATTATCAGACTGCCGTTGATGATCTTTTAGATTGTAATCAGGATGATCCATATAATATTTATACATTAGCAAAGGCATATTCTCTGGCCGGAGAATATGACAGTGTACAGGAATATATTGAATTACTTGAATCCTGGGAGAACTTTAGTCTTGAGTATGCAGTCTCGCTGGTTAAATCGGCAGATATTGGACTTGACAATTAAGTAACTGTCATTGTAAAAATTCCGGCAAAGGGATTTTTTTAACTAATAATAATAATGTTTTATGAATTATTCTCTTTCCTGGGATTCCTCATTTTTAGAACCCGTTATTACAATTGGACTTACTTTATTTGGCCTGGTAGGATACTGGGTAACAATTACATCAAAGTCTCTTAAATCAAAATTTATTAAATCGTTGGGCGAGCAAAAAGCCATGATTGAGTGGATAATGTTCTGGCGGTATGCAGGACTGTTTTATTATGCTATTATTCCTGCGATAGTTGTATTTATTCTTTTCCCCCATAATCTGGCCTTCTATGGAATAAGTTTTGTAAATCTGTCTGAGGCTCTGCTATGGACCATGGGCTTTAGTATAGTTATTATTTTGATGCAATCCAGGAGTGCCAGGCAGCCTGAGAATGTTGATCAGTACCCTCAGATAAGGATAAACGAATGGACGGTCGGCCTTATATTCAAAAATTCATTTGGCTGGTTTATTTATCTTTTAGCCTATGAGTTTTTATTCAGGGGAATATTATTGTTCGGATTGATAGATGCTTTTGGAGTATGGCCGGCGATAATGGTTAATACAATAATTTATTCACTTGCTCATATACCCAAGGGAAACAGGGAAGCTCTTGCAGCCATACCATTTGGAATAATTCTTTGTTATCTGACAATAAGAACTGAGACAATATGGATTGCTTTTTTTGTTCACCTGGCTCTTGCCCTGTCTAACGATTATTTTGCACTTGCTGAAAGCAAGAGTATGGTGGTAAAAAAGAAATAATGACCGGGAAACAAAAAAAAAAATTATTCTTCAAAAATAAGGTTGCTGTAATAACAGGATCGAGCAAGGGTATCGGCAAAGCCACAGCACGGGTCTTTTGTGAATATGGTGCCAGGATAGTAATTAATGGCAGAAACAGGGCTACCCTCGACAGGGCGGTCGACGAATTTCTTTCTGCAGGTTGTGATGTAAAAGGAATAGCATCTGACGTATCTACAGTGGAAGGAAGCAGAAGGCTTATTGACGAAAGCATGAGCCATTTTGGCAGGATAGATATACTTGTAAATAATGCAGGTATATCGATGAGAGGTAATATAGACGAACTTGACCCGCTTGTATTCGAAACTATGTTCTCTGTAAATGTTATGGGTTCAGTTTATCCTTTAATTTATGCATTGCCGTATATCAAGATCAGCCAGGGAAGTATTGTTTTTATTTCATCAGTTGCAGGGATCCGTGGACTGCCAGGGATATCAGCCTACAGCTCATCTAAAATGGCTCTGCGGGCAATCGCCGAATCTATGAGGATAGAGCTCAGGGAGCAGAATATACATATTGGACTGATTTACGTAGGCTATGCTAAAAATGAAGAGGATAAGCTTTATATGAGCAGTGACGGATCGTTCAGGCCCATAAAGAAAAGGCAAAAAGTCAAGACTCTATCGCACCGGGAAATTGCCCTGGCTATCCTGGATAATATTTACCGGAGAAAGTTTATTAAGGTTCTTTCCGGACTTGGTAAACTAAATTCTATTATGCAGCGAGTTTCGCCGCAACTTGTAGAATGGGTATTATTAATGAATCTTAAGAAAATCAGGAGAATGAGCAGTTAAAGGAAAGTGCAGAGTTATTTGCTCCACACTTCCTTTTCCTATTTTAATCAGACTAAAATCAGCTTATAATATTTTTGCCAGGCTGGCTTCAATATCAGCATCGGTGAGTTCATGATCATCTAATTCTCCTGCCAGAAATTTATCATATGAAGCCAGATCAAAATGTCCATGTCCACTCAAATTGAACAGGATACTCTTTGATACTCCCTCTTTATCTGCTTTTTTTGCTTCATCTATGGCTCCTGTTATAGCATATGTTGATTCAGGCGCAGGAATAATTCCTTCAGAACGAGCAAATATTACTCCGTTTTCAAAGCAATTGTTTTGAAATTTTGATTGGGCTTCAATATATCCGTCATCCAGGAGCTGGCTTACCAGTACTCCGGCTCCGTGATAGCGCAAGCCTCCTGCATGAATTTTGGCAGGCATAAAGTTATGACCCAGGGTATACATATGAAGCAGTGGAGTTAGTCCAACCGAATCCCCAAAATCATACATAAACTTTCCGCGGGTAAGTTTCGGACAGGATGCGGGTTCAACAGCTATCATTCTTGACTTCTTGCCATTGGTTATATTTTCTCTTATAAAAGGGAAAGACAGGCCGGCAAAGTTTGATCCTCCTCCAAAGCAGCCGATAACAATATCAGGATAATCATCGGCTTTTTCCATTTGTTTAAGAGCCTCTTCTCCAATAATAGTCTGGTGGAGCAGAACATGATTTAATACACTTCCGAGTGAGTACTTGACATCCGGGTTAATCGCTGCTCTTTCTACTGCTTCAGAAATTGCTACACCCAGGCTGCCCGGTGAATCCGGATTTTCAGCAAGTATTTTTCTGCCTGCTTCGGTAAGCTTGCTGGGTGATGGTATAACGCTGGCATTATATGTGTTCATCATAAACTTTCTATAAGGCTTTTGCTCATAGCTTATTTTTACCATAAATACTTCCAGCTCTATTCCAAAATGATTACATGCAAAGCTCAGAGCACTTCCCCATTGTCCGGCACCGGTTTCAGTGGTCATTTTTTTGACTCCTTCAATTTTATTATAATAAGCCTGGGCTATTGCCGTATTTGCCTTATGAGATCCGGCATAACTTCCTCCTTCATACTTATAATATATTCTGGAATTTGTCCCAATTGCTTTTTCCAGTCCATATGCCCTGAAAAGAGGGCTGGGTCGATAAGCTCTGTAAAGATCAAGTACTTCTTCAGGAATATCTATATACCTTTCAGTTGTAACCTCCTGCTTAATTAATCCCATAGGGAAGAGTGGGGCAAGATCTTCAGGTCCTATTGGCTCTTTGGTTACGGGGTGAAGAGGTGGCTTAGGCTTATTTGGCATATCAGCCACAATGTTATACCATTTTGCAGGCATCTCTTTTTCAGTTAGCAGGAATTTCTTTTGTTTTGTCATGATTTTTATTTTTATGGTTTATTATAGATTTTCTTTAAACAAAAAAGGCACGCTGTGAACAGCGTGCCTTCTATAAATATTCTTTTGTAAATTTATATAATTGCCTGATCCACAGCATAAGTATTTATACTGCGCCACCACCAATTATTTAAATTTATCCTAATCATCGTTCGCAAATCTAAGTATTTATTCTTGTACTGCAAATATGTGATAATATTTTTTCCTTATGGCATAGTTAAAAAAAGTTAACGATTACATTTCTCTTAGATATTTTTCATTTTTAAAATGATACAATTATTGCTATGGATATCAGGTTTATATAAATATAATATTTGAAATTGTAATTGAATTTGCTAATTTTATAGGACCTAACTAAACTTTAAAACTATGAGTAATGATTCATTTAATTTCGGTTCGTTTATCAAGGAATCTATAGATGCCATAATCAAACCGAAGGAGTATTTTCCAACCTTAAAAGTTGATGGCAGCCTTGGTGGACCTGTAATTAAGGTACTTATCTATGGTGCAATATCTGGAGTATTTGGCTTTTTGTGGAGCGTATTAAATCTTAGTGCTGCAGTAGGCGGATGGGGAAGTGCAATAGGTATTATGGCACTTATATGGGCAATAATAGGAGCAGTAATAGGCTTATTTATTGGTGCGGTAATTACCCTTATAGTTTCTGCAATATGTGGTGGCAGTACCGATTATGTAGCTAATGCCCACGTTACAGCAGCTTTGATGGTTTTAATGCCAATAAGTGCTTTCCTGGGTGTGGTTTCAGGTCTCAGCATTACTTTTGGCGTAATATTGAAGCTCGCAGTAAACCTCTATGGGATCTATATGCTTTATTTTGCTCTGGTCGGACCTCTTAAAGCAAAAGAAGGATCTGCAAAAGTATTATCATGGGTCCTTGTAGCAATTATAGCCCTCTTTATGGTTATTGGTATATTTACTAAAAAAGCGGCTAATAAGTTTATGGATGACTTTGGTATTACTGATGAGTTTATAGAAGAATATTCCAAAGATCTGGAGAAAGGACTTAAAGACCTTTCCAAAGACCTTGAGGATGCCGCGGACGAAATATCAGAAGAATTAGATAAGGAAGAGATAGAATAGACTTAACAAGATTAAAATATTAAAGGGACCTGGCATTCCAGGTCCCTTTTTTTATTAATATTTTTCCGGGACAAAGGTTTGTTCGTCTATCGGTGGTCTTATATAGCCTTTCTTATTAACATCCGGCAGTTCAATATCTTTATACTTAATATCTTTATAAGGTACCATTGAAAGCAGATGACTTATGCAGTTTAGCCTGGCTTTTCTTTTATCATCCCCGTTTACTACCCACCAGGGTGATGTCTTGGTATCTGTATAGGAGAATGTTTCATCCTTGGCTTTTGAATATTCAACCCATTTGCTTCTTGAAGCGAGATCCATTTCACTGAATTTCCATCTTCTAAGCGGGTCCCCCAGTCTCTCCTTAAACCTTGCCTCCTGCTCTTCATCGCTTACCGAGAACCAGTACTTAATAAGTATTATGCCTGAATGAATAAGCATCTCCTCAAATCTGGGGCATGATCTTAAAAAATCCCAGTATTCATCATCTGTACAAAAGCCCATTACTCTTTCTACCCCGGTTCTGTTATACCAGCTTCTGTCGAACAAAACCAGCTCGCCGGCAGCGGGCAGGTTAGCTACATATCTTTGAAAGTACCACTGTGTCTTTTCTTTCTCGGTTGGTACTCCGAGGGCAACAACCTTACATACCCTTGCATTAAGGCTCTGAGATATTCTCTTTATTACTCCTCCTTTCCCGGCTGCATCTCTTCCTTCAAATATTACAACTACCCTCAAACCACTGGCTTTGATCCATTCATGCATCTTTACCAGTTCGATCTGCAGCTTCTCAAGTTCTTCAAAATAATACTTCTTTTTTAGTTTACCGTTCTCTTTATAGGAATCCATTTTATCTATGTTGCTGGTACAAAGGTAAATATATTCAAAATATCATTAATGATAAAATTTTTGTACTTATATTGTTATACTGAATATATTCAAGAAGGAATATTTAAGTTCTGAAGTCTTACTTGCTTATATCGTATTTATCATAATATTATATGTCTGGGGGATAAAGTTCTATATTGGCTTATAAATACTAACTATCCTGAATTATGAAACTTCCTAAGAATTTTTATAACCCTGTTTCCCTTATAGGTTCTTTACTCGCTTCAGTCAGCCTGGGAATAATAATATTTTCCTTAATCTCGATGCTGATATTTGATGTTGGAGGATCATATATTGGGTTGTTTATATATATTATTCTTCCTGTATTTCTGGTAATAGGACTAATAATGATACCTGTCGGGGTATGGCGCAGGGCAAAAAAACTGAAAGGTTCAGGGAACGAAGAAGGAAGGAAAGGTGTCAGGATCGATTTGAATGATAAAAGACACTTAAATGCTATTGCATTATTTGTTTTCGTAACAATTGTATTTTTATTTCTTACGGGTATTGGGAGTTATGAGGCTTTTCATTACACCGAATCGAATGAATTTTGCGGAACTCTCTGTCATACCGTTATGGAACCAGAATGGGTGGCTTACCAGGAATCAACCCATTCGAGGGTAAATTGTGTTGAATGTCATGTTGGAACTGGTGCAAGCTGGTATGTAAGGAGCAAGCTATCGGGTCTTTACCAGGTTTATTCGGTGATGTTTAATAAGTATCCTCAGCCTATTCCTACACCTGTTCATAACCTTCGTCCTGCAAGGGAGACCTGTGAGAAATGTCACTGGCCGAATAAATTCTATTCTTATCGCCTGAAAAATGAAAAGCACTTTCTTGCCGATTCAATAAATACAGAATGGAATATCCAGCTAAAGATGAAGACGGGTTCAGATTTCAGTACTAAAGGTCTTAGCGAAGGGATTCATTGGCATATAAATCCCGAAATAAGGGTCGAGTATATTTCTTCCACTTACGACAGGGAGTTTATACCATGGGTAAGGTATATTAATGTTGCAACGGGCGATACAGTAATCTATAATGATATTCTGGAAACTCTTGACCAGGAAGCAATAGACAGTCTTGAGATTCGAACCATGGATTGTATAGATTGTCATAACAGACCATCTCATAATTACTTGCCACCGCAGACGTTTATTGATTTATTAATTGCATCAGGAGATATACCCTCTGAGCTCCCACAGGTAAAGGCCCTGGCGATGGAGGTACTGAATTTTTCTTATGAGAATAAAGATTCGGCAGAGCTAATAATTGCTAACAGGCTGAATGAATTTTATAAGACGAATTATAAGGAGATATTTGACAGGAATCCTGAGCTGGTAGATAAGGCATATGCCGGGTTTATGACCGGATTTTCAAAGAATATTTTTCCTGGCATGAAGGCAAGCTGGGATGTCTATCCTGATCATATCGGACATCTTGAGTTTAATGGTTGTTTCAGATGTCACAATGGTAATCATAAAAGTAATTCGGGAGATCTTATTTCAAGGGATTGTAATCTATGCCATACAATTCTCGGGCAGGGAACATTAGAAAGCTTTGAATCAACCTCTGTAAATAACTCAATTGAGTTTAAGCACCCGGTTGATATAGGTGAATCGTGGAAAGAGTATGCCTGTACTGATTGTCACAGATATCTTTACTAGTCTTTCATAACAATCTCAATAGTCATTCGTCCTCTAGCAAGACGACGAGCCATTCCTCTGAAGATAAAGTAGTGGAAAGGCATTAGCATAAACCAGTAAAACCTTCCGTAAACACCTCTCGGACGATATGTAGCAACCTGTTTAAGGAGGCCTTTATCATTTATCGAAAATTCAAGCCAGGCCTCTCCTGGAAGTTTCATTTCTGCATAGAGAAGAAGCCTTCTTTTGTCCCTGTCGGCAAGAAGAACTCTCCAGAAATCAAGAGCATCACCTGGATGTATCTCATATAAATTTGTTCGACCCCTTCTTATTCCTATTCCCCCTGCAAGCTTATCCATCAGCCCCCTTATATTCCATATCCATGTTGCATAATACCATCCTGTTTCGCCTCCTATCGACCATATTCTTTCCAGGGCAGCTTCTATTGAATCTGCTTTTTCTTCCTGGATATCTCTATATACTCCATACTGAGGTACCTGGATAAACTCGTGAACTTCCATCTTCAGCCTTCCGCTTATCATCGAATCTTTCCATGATGATATTACACTGTTTTGCTCAATTCGCGTAAAGGCAATCCGTATCGCTTCCTTATAAGTCAGTAGATCTACCCCAAACTTATCGGCAAGGTTATTTTTTTTACCGATAACCTCCACCTTCATGCTGTCTACCAGGCTGGCAGCCAGTTTAAATGAAACAGCAGTAATTAAAAACAACCAGTAAGCAGATAATTTTCTGGTCATTATTGGTATAGGGATAATATGTCTTTTTAAGCCTCGTACTTCTGCATATTGAAGAAGCATATCCTTATAAGTGAGTATATCCGGTCCGCCTATATCATAGCTTTTATTGTAACATTCCTCGCAGAAAATGGTTTTTGATAAAAATGTTAATACATTTCTTACTGCAATAGGCTGTGATTTAGTCAGAGCCCATTTAGGGGCCAGCATAAGAGGCATTTTTTCTGTGAGATCCCTTATAATTTCAAAGGAAGCACTTCCCGACCCTACAATTATTCCTGCCCTGAGCACAGTAGTATTATAATTACCGTCAAGCAGGATTTCTTCAACATTTTTTCTGGATTGCAGATGCTTTGAAAGTTCTTCTGAGTTAACAATGCCACTCAGGTATACTACATGCTTAACCCGGGCATGATTCATATACTTTCTGAAATTCATCGCAGCCCTTGCTTCCAGGGTGGAAAAGTTTTTAAATGACTGAGACATTGAATGTATAAGATAGAAAGCTCCGTCAATATTTTTTGGAAAACTCTCCAGAACAGGTTCATCTAAAAAATCAATCTCCAGGAAATCAACCTTTTTGATTATATTCTCAGGTAGAGATATTCTTTCAATATCCCTTACGCAGCACGTAATCTCATAGCCTGTATCAATTAATACCTGAACTAATCTCTTTCCTATATAACCCGAAGCACCTGTAAGTAAAATCCTCATTCGAAAAAGATAGCTAATCAGTCAATTTATAATTGAAAAATGTGATAAACATCACTGAGCGTAAATACTTATCACAAGCTGGGGGCTTATAATACAATTATTTGCTTTCTTTTTTCCATGCCCCGAGAATTGCTCCTGCGACAGTAAGTCCTGCTGTTGTAAAACCGCCGGTAATCCAGGGCAGGGCATAGGGGTATTTTGAAAAAGCTCCCGTTGTTTTTTCTGCAAGCAGAACAAATACAAAAGCTATAAGGAATCCATAGAGGCTTCCTTTCCAGAGACTATCAATGCCCATCTTTGTAAATAAGAAAGCAAGAAGATATACTCCTGCCACCGATGATATAATATTTGTTATCCATTCCCCGGCCCCTGGAGGATCGGCCATAATAGTATCCATGTCAAGGCCTACCATCTTCATCCATGGCTCACCAAAGAGAGGTCCGTACCATAGAAATCCAATTACAAACTGCAGGATAATTGCCACCCATACAGCAAGGTGATTAATTCTCAGGTCGTTCATAGCAAATATTTATAGGGTTAATATAAGATATTAACAAAGCAGGAGCCTGATTGTTGAATTATTATTTCTTATGCAATCTATGCCGACATATATTTAAGCGCCTCCAGCACAATGAATAGTGGCCAGATAATAGCTTTCAGGAATCCAATAATTCCTGCTCCAAACGAAGCAGCCTGACCAATATAAAAAATTGCTGCACCCAAAAATCCCATAAAGTATAGGAATCCGCCGCTTGCATTGTTTTGAACTTCTTTTGCCATAGTTTCCTAATTTTCATAAGTTAATAATTATTATACTGCTACCTTATCAGATAGAGACTTTGAGGATAACCATCAATTAGCGATGCCTTTCTATCACTGAATATCATGTTTTCTTCAAAACCCATCGTGACTTCTGTATTATTCCATTCAGGCACAGATCCTCTGACATTGAATTCGAGGGCATATGTAGTATTGTTATAAAGAGGGTGCTCTCCTGATCCAGGTAAAAACTCCTGGTTTTCAGTCCTGCCAATGGTCATACCCGATCCATGTCCGAAATAATTAACAGGATGCGAGTACATAACAGGCTTAAGGCCTTCTTTATTACCTCTGTCCAGGACTTTTTGGAGTATTTCATTTCCCGACCTTCCCTCAATCATTTCTTCAAGTACAATCTCCTG
>CAZWLP010000035.1:0-21338 GCA_964634565.1 uncultured Rikenellaceae bacterium
AATTTGCAGTGGAAGCACAGAAGTTGCTGCAGATAAGCCTGGAGGGATCGGTGGGATAGGCGACAAACGACAAAAGACAAACGACGAAGGGCGGAGAGCAAAGAGTTACAACTTAACAGTTAAACGATTAAACAATTCAACGATTAAACAAAATATAATGTTACAGATTAAGGATCTTAGAGCTACAATTGATGGGAAGGAAATAATAAAGGGGATGACTCTTTCGGTAAAGGAGGGAGAAATTCATGCTATAATGGGGCCCAATGGTTCAGGGAAAAGCACCCTGGCATCTGTGCTTGCAGGAAGGGAGATAGCTACAGTAACAGGTGGATCGGTTACATATATGGGTCATGACTTGCTGGAGATGGCAGCAGAAGATCGTTCCAGGATGGGCATCTTTCTGGGTTTTCAGTATCCTATCGAGATACCTGGGGTAAGCATGGTTAACTTTATGAAAACTGCCATTAATGAGCATAGAAAATACAGGGGCGAAGAACCGCTCAGTGCATCCGACTTTCTTAAACTAATGCGTGAGAGAAAAGAACTTGTTGAATTGGACTCAGCTCTTACAAGCAGGTCTGTAAATGAAGGGTTCTCCGGGGGAGAAAAGAAAAGGAATGAGATTTTCCAGATGGCTATGCTCGAACCTAAGCTTGCCATCCTTGATGAAACTGACTCAGGATTGGATATCGATGCCCTCCGGATAGTAGCAAACGGTGTAAATAAGCTTAAAAGCCCCGATAAATCAACAATAGTTATTACTCACTACCAGAGGCTGCTCGATTATATTATTCCTGATGTGGTTCATGTACTTTACGATGGAAGGATAGTTAAGACAGCCGGTAAAGAACTGGCAATGGAACTTGAGGAGAAGGGTTACGACTGGATAAAAAAGGAACTTGACTGATCTTATAATGGATAAAAAACAGGAGATATCATCGAAGTTTGAAACTCTTTACAAAGAAAATTCGGAAAGGGTAGGGCAATTTACTTCTGATTATATTAATGGATTCAGGGAAAAGGCCCTTAAGGAATTTATGGAGCTTGGTGTTCCTGACAGAAAGGTTGAGAATTATAAGTATACCAACCTGGAACCGTGGTTCAGGGCAAATTATAAATCCTTTTTTATTCCCGAAGAAACAGACTTTAATGTAGCTCAGAATTTCAGGTGTGAAGTGGATACTCTTGATGTGCATGAGTTAATACTTGTAAATGGTTTTTATCCCTCCGGCAACGGGAGTATGAAACAACTAAATTCAGGCGTCTGGGTCGGGAGTCTGTCAGGTGCTTCAAAACAGTTTAAAGAGATTGTCGAAGCTCACTATGCAAAATATGCTGTTAACGGGAATGACGGACTTATCCCTCTGAATACAGCCCTTGCATCTGATGGGGTATTTGTATATGTTCCATCCGGAATCAGACTTGATAAGCCCATTCAGATAGTAAACCTTGTTACAAGTGAGGTTGACACACTGGTTCAGCACAGAAATCTTTTTGTTATTGAGGATAATTCGGATATTGAATTAATTGTATGCGACCATGCACTGTCGCCGCAGAAGTTTCTGACAAATGCAGTAACAGAGGTCTATGTTGGGAAAAATGCAAGATTTGATATTTTAAGAATACAGAATGAGCATAATAATGCAGCCAAGCTTACTCATACCTTTATCCACCAGGAAAGAGACAGTGTTGCATCATCCAATAATGTAACCCTGCATGGGGGACTGGTTAGAAACAGTACCTGCCACAGGTTAAACGGAGAAGGTGCGGAAAGTAATTCATATGGTCTCTACCTTGCAGACAGGTGGCAGCATATTGATAATTACGTTAATATTGAACATGCCGTTCCGAATTGTACCAGCAAGCAGTTATTTAAAGGAGTTCTGGATGATTACGCCACCGCAACATTTAACGGTGCAATAAGAGTAGCAAAGGATGCCCAGGGTACAAGGGCCTACCAGAGCAATAACAATATTCTTCTTACCGACGACGCCAGGATGGATTCAAAGCCACAGCTGGAGATTTATGCCGATGATGTAAAATGCAGTCACGGTGCAACTGTCGGGCAGCTAGATGAAGAAGCATTGTTCTACCTGCGATCGAGAGGGATCGATAAGGAAGAAGCAAGATTAATGCTTATGTTTGGTTTTGCCCATGAAGTTGCAGATACTATTAAGACTGAGGCACTTAAAGACAGAATCGACGGACTTATACTGCAGCGTTTAAAGGGTGAGCTGACAAGGTGCACAACCTGTGCGATTAATTGTGAAAGCGATCATAAACATCATTAATGGATATTAATAAAATAAGAGACCAGTTTCCTATACTTTCAAAAAGAGTATATGATAACCCGCTTGTTTACCTTGACAATGGAGCAACAACTCATAAGCCTCTTGCTGTAATAGAGGCAATAAGTGATGCTTACAAGAATTATAACAGTAATATACACAGGGGGGTACACTACCTGAGTGATATTTCGTCTGAGAAATATGAAGAAGCCCGTTCAGGAGTTCAGAGCTTTATTAATGCAGGCAAGAAGGAAGAAATAATATTTACTGCCGGCACAACAGCTTCCATCAATTTGCTGGCCTTCTCATTTGGAGAAAGGTTTATTAAGGAGGGTGATAATATTATTATTTCGGCGCTTGAGCATCATGCCAATATTGTTCCCTGGCAGATGATGTGCGAAAGAAGGGGCGCTGAACTCAAGGTAATACCGATGAACGATGAAGGCATCCTTGAGATAGATAAACTGGATAGCCTGATAACAGATAAAACAAGACTCGTTTCTGTAGCTCATGTATCTAATTCGCTGGGTGTAATCAATCCAATTGAAAAAATAATTCAGATAGCTCATAAGAATGATATTCCTGTCATGATTGATGGAGCACAGGGGATACAGCATGGGCATGTGGATGTAAGGAAACTGGATTGTGATTTTTATGTTTTCTCAGCTCACAAAGTCTATGGGCCAACTGGAATAGGGATTCTGTATGGTAAGGAGAAGTGGCTTGAGATGATGCCCCCTTACCAGGGTGGTGGTGATATGGTTGATAAGGTTACCTTCGAAAAAACCACCTATAATGAGTTGCCTTTTAAATTTGAGGCAGGTACAACTAATTTTGTTGGTGCTGTGGGTCTTCATTCTGCACTTGACTTTTTCAGTGGTATTGGTATAGACGAAATAGTGGAGTATGAGAAAAAGCTTCTTGACTATGCAAGCAAGAGATTAAAAGATAGCTGCGGGATAAAGATTTATGGTGATACACCTGAGAAGGTAGCAATAATTTCTTTTCTGATTGATGGTATTCACCAGTATGATGCAGGGATGATTCTCGATAAGATGGGTATTGCAGTAAGAACCGGTACTCATTGCGCTCAGCCGGTAATGGACAGGCTCGGAATAGATGGTACTATAAGGGCTTCGTTTTGTTTTTATAATACACAGGAAGAGGCTGATCGCCTGGTTGAAGGAGTAGATAAGGTAAAGCAACTAATGAGATAAAATAAACTTTATGACTATTGATGAAATCCAAAAGCAGATAGTAGAAGACTTTTCTGTCTTTGATGACTGGATGGATAAATATAATTACCTGATTGAGCTGGGAAGGGATCTGGAAGTACTCGATGAAAAGTTCAGGAAGAAGGATTACCTGATCGAGGGATGCCAGTCAAAGGTGTGGTTATACCCGGAGCTAATTGATGGGAAACTTAAATTCAGGGCTGATAGTGATGCGATTATTACAAAGGGTATTGTTGCCCTGCTGATAAGGGTTGTGTCAGAACGAAGTCCTGAAGAGATAATAAATTCCGATCTGTATTTTATTGATCAGATAGGTCTTAAACAGAACCTTTCACCAACAAGATCGAATGGCTTGCTGGCCATGGTTAAGCAGATGAAACTCTATGCCATTGCCATTAATGCAAAACAGAAAAGTAAATGATGAGTACAAACGAATATATGGAGACTGAAGCGAGAATAGTTGGAGTGCTAAAGTCTATCTACGATCCTGAGATTCCGGTTAATATTTATGATCTTGGTCTGATCTATGAGATTAGTGTTGATGAGGATAAGATTGCTCATATAACTATGACACTTACAGCTCCTAACTGCCCCATGGCTGAAATGATCGTTGAAGAAGTGAAATATAAGGTGGCAGGGACCAGGGGAGTGAAAGATTGTGACTTCGTTCTTACATTTGATCCTCCCTGGGATAAGAGTATGATGACCGAGGAGGCAAAGCTTGAACTCGGCTTTCTTTAATAAAATTAATATCAATGCCCGGACGCAAAGAATTGACTCGCCTTATAAAACAAAGGTCGTCTGATCTTGGGTTTAAGCATTGTGGTATTGCAAGGGCAGACTTTCTCTCAGACCATGAGCATGGGCTTAAAGAATGGTTAGCCAGAGGCCTTCATGCCGATATGGCCTATATGAACCGTAATATCGATAAAAGACTCGATCCGCGACTTCTTATGGATGGGGCAAAGTCAGTAATAGTTGTTGGTTTAAACTATTTCCCCGGTGATACGAGCGCAAGTACAGATTCCCCCTTATTTTCAAAATACTCATATGGGAATGATTATCACAGGGTAGTAAAGGACAAACTCTATCTATTACTTTCTGAAATTAAAAAGTATTCCGGCGATATTAATGGTCGGGTATTTGTCGATTCAGCACCTGTTCTTGAAAGAGCCTGGGCTGCCAGGGCAGGACTTGGCTGGCAGGGAAAGAACTCTATGCTGATTAACCGTGATTCGGGCTCTTACTTCTTTATCGGAACTCTTATTACAGATGCAGAGCTTGAATATGAACCAGTAAGTATTATAGACTATTGCGGATCATGTTCAATATGTATTAAATCCTGTCCGACACAGGCAATTACTGAAGACCGCACCATAGATTCATCGAGGTGTATTTCGTACCTGACCATTGAGAAAAGAGGTGAATTTGGAAGCATGGATACGAATCTTGAGGGCTATGTTTTTGGATGCGATATCTGCCAGGATGTATGTCCGTGGAACCGGAAGGCAAAAGCTACCACAGAGGAAGAGTTTTCTCCCTTACCCGAGATAATTGAATATTCTGTAGACGACTGGAAAAAAATAACGGAAGATGAGTTTAATGTCATCTTCAGTTATTCTCCTGTTTTAAGAACAGGCTATAAGGGTTTTAAACGTAACCTTGATCATCTGTAATATCCCTGTTATTCCGATCCCGATTCTTCGGGAGAGGAATCTATACCCAGTAAGTTACAGATCCTTCGCTTTGCTCGGGATGACAATTAAAACTTAAAAGAAAGCCCCACTCCCAGCAATTCTTTGAACTGTACTCTTGGCCCCTGTGCCAGACCTTCTGAGTCGAAAGTATCGATATCATCATCGTAAAGAAGATGGGTGGATATATTTGCAGAGATAAACTCGTTTACTTTCATATTGATCATGGCTTTCCAGCTTATATCAATATTCTGAGGCGTATTAAGATAGTTGGAGAATAGCTCCAGTGTGGATGTAAGGTTGATATTTTTCATTACTTCCTTGTTAACACCCACTTTTACTGTTCCCCCAAACTCTGATCTTGATGTTTTGCCCGCTTCTACTCCGAACGAACCTGCTGCAGATAAACTATCATTCATTACAATGGTAACCTTTCCTCCAAGAGGGGATGCGGAGAAGTAAAAGCTATCACTGGGTTTATATTCCATACCAATGGCCAGAATAATATATCCTGGCGAAAGAAAATCTGAAATCACTGTTCTTCCTGCATCACTTTCCTTATATCCCTTTGTGAACTGAGTCTTGAAATTAAGCAATCCGCTAACAAGCCAGTCTCCCGACATTTTTTGGCCATATTTCGACAGGAGGTCTATATGATCGTCGGTTTTACTTGAATTCCTGTCGCCTACTTTCTGTATCCCGTAACCAATGTCAAGGGCATTATCCCATGATGTCTTATCCTTTGAATAGTTAATATTAAAAGCAGTAAGTGCATTAACTGCGTAAGAGCTTTCGCCACCCTGTGCCCAGTTGGTAAGGCTCACCTGCGAGAAGTTCAGAGAAGCCATTCCATCCGACTTCCACGGACCGGCAACTGCTGTTGTGTCGTCCTGCGCTGTAGCCGTAAAAATAAATCCGAATACAGCTATAATTGTAATAATATATTTCATCTTTTTTGTCTTTTGTCTTTTGTCTTTTGTCTTTTCCCTCTGCTCATCCTGGCTCCTTCTCAGATCGCCATAGCTTCAGCGAAGGTGATGCTAAACTGATCCACCGGATCAGTTATTTACGCTCGGCCCTCTTTTGTCTTATTTATTATATATATGAACGTCGCTTTGTGGATAAGGAATAGATATTCCTTCCTTATCGAAGGTTTTCTTTACCTGCTCGGTTATATCAAAATAAATATCCCAGTAATCTGATGATTTTGCCCAGGCTCTTACTGCAAAATTAACCGAACTGTCGGCCAGTTCAACCACTCTTACAAAGGGAGCAGGTTCCTTTATCACTTTTTCATGATTGTTCACAATGTCATTTAATACCTTCTTTGCCTTTTCAATATCATCACCATAACCTATTCCGAATTTAAAATCCACACGACGCGTTTCCTGGGCTGAATAGTTAATTAGTGAGCCGGTGGCAATAGGCGAATTAGGGATGATTATTACTTTATTGTCTGGTGTATGCATTACCGTAGTAAAGATTTGTATCTCCTTTACAGTACCGGCATATCCCTGAGTTTCAATATAATCGCCCACCTTGTAAGGCTTAAAGAGCAGGATGATTACACCACCTGCAAAATTCTGTAGTGTTCCCTGCAGTGAAAGACCAACGGCCAGTCCGGCGGCACCAAGCACGGCGATAAATGAAGTCATTTCCACGCCAACCATACCAAGTACGCTGATAAACAGCAAAACCCTAAGTCCTACACTTGTAAGACTCCTGAGGAAGGGGATAAGGGATTCGCTTACATCGGATTTTCTCAAGAGCCTTGTTAATCCCTTTGTAAGGGATTTTATGATTCTGAGTCCGATGATCAGGACAATAATAGCCAGAATCAGTTTTATCCCGTAGCTTGTGGCAAGTTCAAGAATTTTTTGCCATAGAGCCTGGAAATCAAAGTTTGTGATATTCTCCATATCTGAAAATTTTAGGTTAATTGTTAATAATATATTTACAATTAAACGTAGTATAGAACAAATTGTTAAATAAGTCCACAAATTAATTATTTTTTAATTTTCCGGGCAGAAAATAATTGAGTTATTTTATATAGCAGAATCGATCAGGATCGTAGTTTTGTCTGACCGTAAATTATTTCCATCTTATTCAGAAGTTAAGGATAAAACTTGTTTTTTTTGAAGGTGCCGATTTAACCTCCAGGCTTCCTCCGTGCATTTGCATTATCTGCCGTGAGAGACTTAAGCCGATGCCCGATCCATTTTTCTTTGTGGTAAAGAAGGGAATAAAAACCTTATCTATATGTTCATCAGCAATCCCAGGTCCGTTATCGTTTACTATTATCTGCTTACGACCGTATTTATTTTGTACTGATATAAGCTCTACTTTTCCATGTTCCTGGTTTTCCACAGCCTGGCAGGCATTCTTTACTACGTTTATCATTACCTGGGTTATCTGTTGTTCATCTGCCAGAAGCATCTGGTCTTCAGATAAGTATTTACATATCAATTCAGTTTTTTCTGCATTGGTAAAGCCCCGGGCCATAAGACAAATATTATCCAGAAGTTTTCGAACAGGGAAGCTCTTTTTCTCTGGTTGCGGCATACGTGTTAGCTGCTTGTAAGATTCAACGAAACGAAATAGCCCCTGGGCCTGCTCGTGGATTAATTCAAGTCCACTGAGAGTAGTATTTATTGTAATTTCGTCGATCTGTGCCGGGGTCTTTACACTGCCATCCAGATGGAAATATTCACTCAGGCTTTCTGACAGCGAAGTAATGGGTGTTACGGAATTCATAATCTCATGCCTCATAACCCGGATAAGCTTTCTCCATGAATCAATTTCTTTTTCATCCAGTTCATTCCTGATGTCATGTATTGACAGTAGCATGTATTCTTCCTCACCTGAACGAAATGCACTGGCCCTGATCTGCAGTTGTAAAAAGCCATCTTCTTTTTGAAGATCTGCTAGTTGTTGCTGGCCGGGATGAATATTTTTCACTATGTTGTACAGGTGCCCGTCCATAGCTTTAAGCTGGGAAATATGAGTGAAAGGGTCGAGCCCGATGAGCTGTCTGGCCTGCTGGTTAGAGTTGAGAATAAATCCTTTTGTATTGTAGGTGAATATTCCCGTTGCTGTATGCTCAATAAGTGCCTGAAAATACTGCTCCTGTTTTTGCAGATTCTGAGAAATATGTTTTATATGCTCATTTACCTTCATAAGAGAGCGGCTCAGATCCTTCTCTATCGTTGTATGGTTGTAATGATGAAAGGATAAGGATGAATCGTCGTTTTTGATGGCTTCGAAGAGGTAAAATATACGACGGTTCATTCGGTTAAGGTAGTATATGGTATTTAGAACAGTATAAAACAACACAATCAATGGAACTACTACCAGTATGTTGGCTGCCTGACTAAAAACTATCCAGGCTGCTGCAAGGGAGACTGCAACAAGTATAAGGACCCGGGCAACTAGCTGGAAGTATAGGTTTTGGCTTATCATAGTCTGTACTTTTTTATCTTGTTATGCATAGTCTGACGGGTGATACCAAGATAGTCAGCGGCTCTGGTTAGATTACCTGAACTACGTTCCAGGGTCGAAAGGATCATTCGTTTTTCCATTTCTTCAAGGGTAAGATGCTCCTCCGGATTTGGAGGGCTTAGTATTGATCTTAATAGGAAATCATCAGGAGTCAGTAGCCCTGATTCGTTTAGAATGACCGCTTTCTCAATAGTGTGCTGCAATTCCCGGATATTACCGGGCCAGAGGTATTTCATTAGTTTTTCCTGGGCTGCATGGTTAATTTTAAGACCTGGTTTGTCATATCTGGAAGCATATTTCTTAAGGAAGAATCCGGCCAGCTCCAGAATGTCTTTACCACGCTTCCTTAAGGGTGGAACCTCTATATGGATGGTGTTTATCCTGAAAAGGAGATCTTCCCTGAATAATCCATCGCTAACCATTTTCTCCAGGTTTTTGTTGGTGGCGCATATCATGCGGATATCGATAGGAATAATATCATTGGAGCCCACCCTCTGGATCTCTCTGTTCTGTATGGCTGCAAGTAGTTTGGCCTGTAAATGGATAGAAAGGTTTCCAATCTCATCGAGAAAGAGAGTTCCCTGGTTTGCTGTTTCAAACTTGCCGGTACGGTCTTCCCTGGCATCGGTGAAAGCACCTTTCTTATGTCCGAAAAGCTCGCTTTCAAATAGTGTTTCACTCAGGGCACCCATATCGACAGTAACCATAAGTTCATCCTTTCTTGCAGAATGTCTATGTATCTCTCGGGCTATCAGTTCCTTGCCTGAGCCGTTTTCCCCTGTGATCAGTATATTTGCGTTCGTGCCGGCTACTTTCCAGACCAGGTTCATAACTTTCATCAGAGCTGGAGAGGAACCTATAATGTGTTTCTGATCCCGATTTATCTCATCCTTTAGTTCCTTCTCTTTTTGCTTCAGGTAGCCTACCTCCTTTTTTGAAAGGTTAAGCTGCATGGCAGATTTTACTGTGGCAAGTAACTTGCTGTTCTCCCAGGGCTTGGATACAAAGTCGGTGGCTCCTTCCTTAAGTGCTCTCACCGCCAGGTCAACATCGCCGTAAGCAGTGATCAAAACAACTGATATGTCGGGAAAATCTTCTTTTATCCGCTTAAGCCAGTAAATACCTTCGTTCCCGGTATTAATTCCTGCCAGGAAATTCATATCGAGAATTACCAGGTTAAATTCTGAAGCCTGAAGTTCAACCGGTATCTGGTTGGGACTGGTAATGCCGCGCACCAGATCGTACTCAGGTCCCAGAAGAATTTCCAGGGTGCGGATAATGTTCCTGTTATCATCTACAATAAGGATGTTTCCTGTGGACATATGGCAAAGCTATTCCATATAAGAGTTTAATACAAATAAACGTAAAATATTTTTACGCATAACGTAAAATAATTTTACTATATTCCAGAAGATACTTAAACTTAAATGCTACATTATTAGGCATTTATCATTATGGCACACTTCTGGCTAATATGCTCTATGAGAAAAACTATATTTTAAAAATGACATTGAAGTGATAAACTTACCTGGCTGGTCTATTTTAAAATAATAAATCTAATACAAGTTAAAAACTAGTAAGTATGATTCCTGTCAAATCTTTTTATAGACCCTTGTTTCGTAAAGGGGAACACACCACTGCACGTATAATTTCTCTTGCCACCGGCTTGGCCTTCGGGCTGATGTTGCTGGCCGAAGTTTTTTACTATAATAGCTACGATGCTTTTTATCCTGATTCCAGCAGGATTTATGTCGTACATGAAAGGTTTAAACGGGATATTAATTCTGATCAAATGCAAACATATCCCAGGGTAAGTGGGGCTGTTGCACCTGGGCTTGCAGATATGGTCCCCGGCATTGAAGTGGCCTGCCGGCTGAATTCCATTGGTACAAATGTGCTGTATACAGAAGAAATGAATCGTCTGGAAGCTCAAATTTCACTGGCAGATGAGTATGTTTTTGATCTTCTCCCACGACCCATAATCAGCGGTAACCCCAGGGAAATACTGCAAACTCCAATGAATTGCATGGTATCTACGAGAATAGCTGAAGCAATGGGAAATAATGTTTTGGGGAAAACTATTACACTTAAACGTTTCCCTGGAAAGCTGTTAACAATTGCCGGTGTGTTTAAGGAATTGCCGGAAAACACCAATTACGAGTATGATATCCTGATATCCATGGTCTCTACAGGTGAATTTATGTGGGATGGCACTCAGAACTGGATGGGTAATGATCGCTACTATTCGTGTGTAAGACTGAAAGAAGGTGTTACCCCCGAAAGCATTGCTCATGCAGTCAGGCAGATGCAGGTTGTTCACCAGGATATTGAGCGGATGGAGGAGGAACATGGCGTTGTACTGCAATACGCTTTTAAGCCAATCAGGAAGATCCATTCGGAAAATATGAAGGACATGATTATAATCTTGAGTACTATTGCTCTGGCTGTACTTTTTGTATCAATCATGAACTATGTTTTGCTTACCCTTAGTGCACTTTCCAACAGGGCTAAATCTTCTGCCGTATATAAGACATTTGGAGCTCAGAGCGAGAATCTTCAGCAGCTGATTTTCGGTGAGACCCTGATAATATTTCTTTTGTCTATACTGGGAGCAGTTCTTATTATTGCAGCTCTTGAGCCCTTGGCTGAAACACAATTAGGGCATAGCCTGGAAGCAATTTTTAATCCCCAGGTTCTATGGCCTCTGGTATTAATTATAGTTGTTCTTCTTATTGTAACAAGCTACCTGCCGGGCCGTTTTTTTTCCCGTATTCCTGTGGCAACAGTCTTTCGTAAATACAGGCAGGGAAAGAACAAATGGAAGCTGGCTCTTCTGTCTGTACAGTTTATTGGAGCCTCCTTTATTCTTGTTGTAATGGTTGTTGCCACCCTTCAGTATGGCAACATGAAAAATGCAGATCACGGGTACCGGACAAAGGGTATCTTCTATGGATCAACAATAGGTATGGACGGTAGTATGATGCCTGTCATAATAGATCAGCTAAGGGCTCTTCCGGAGGTGGTAAAGGTTGGTCTGGGAGATAATCTGCCAATCAGGGGTGCATCAGGTAACAATGTTTTTTCCATGGATGGGAAGCAGGATATGTTCAATGTGGCAGATTTTTATAAGGCAGATGAGAACTTCCTGTCAATACTTGACATCCAGGTTACAACAGGGAGTAATTTTTCTGCTGAGGCAGCAACTGTAAATGATCTGGTAATAAGTCAAAAAGGGGCAGATAAACTTGTTCTGAATAATGCCTGGAGCGATGGTGTAATTGGAAAGCAGATTGAAATCAGCGAGCATGGTAAAACTACAATTCGCGGGGTCTTTCCCGATTTTGTGATAAGTTCACTTGTTAATCCTGACGAGCGGCCGGCAGTTTATTTCTACTATCCTGAAAGTCAATATGAAGATTTAAAACGGGAAAATTCAGGGGAGCCCTTCCTTATGTTAATCCAGGTTTATGAAGGAAGCGAGGAAGGGATGAAGAAGAAGATCACAGAAATATTTAATCAGGGAATGCCTGAGAATGATGCCGTCATTTATAGTCTTGAGGGCCAGGTTCATGATCTTTACAACAGTGAGAAGGGTTTTAGAAATGCAATGATGTCGGGTAATGTAGTTATATTCCTGATCACAGTAATAGGTTTGCTCGGTTATACCACAAATGAAGCTAATCGTCGCAGGAAGGAGCTGGCTGTCCGAAGGGTTTGCGGCGCTAAAATTTCAGATATTCTCAGGCTCTTTATACGCGACCTGCAATTTATGGTTATCCCTTCGGTACTTACCGGCCTTCTTGTAGCAATGTTTACAGTTGATAAATGGATGCATAACTTTGCCGATAAGATATCCCTTTCCTGGCAGATATTTTTATTATGTGGCATTTTTATAGTGATTGCTGTGACTGTTATCGCCGTACTGAACTATGTCAGGTCAGCAAACAGGAATCCTGTGGAAGCCCTGAGATATGAATAATATTCTGCAGATAATGTCTGCAGAATTGTTTTATTCAGACAGGATACTGACCGTAATGTTGCGGACCTCACGCGGACCGTCAAATTCGCAGAAGAAAATATTTTGCCAGGTAGATAACATTAGCTCCCCATTATTTACAGGTATGGATTCTGATGGACCAACGATGCCTGCTTTAAGATGGCTGTCGCCATTATTATCTTGCTTGTCGTGTTCCCATATACCAGGTGGTATAAGTTTGTTTAGAAGACTTATTACATCATTCTGAACAGAATCATCCCAGTTTTCCTGTATCATTATAGCTGCTGTTGCACCCCTCGCAAATACGCTTACAAGTCCTGATTTAATACCTGAACTTTTAAGTATTTCAATAACTTCTCCGGTGATGTCGTACAGTCCCTGGTGAGAATTAGTTTGTATCTTAAAGGTTCTTATCATAATCTTGTTTAGCCAGGATAAAATAAAAAATATGAATTACTTTTTTACCTTGGTGTAAAAATAACGTATTGTATACAGAAAAAAGAAATCTGATCGTGGATTACAGTAAATATACCAGAGCTATTAGCAGGGGAGACAGGGATGTATTCAGGGAATATATGGATTTAACAATGGATTCTATCTATAAGTTAGCCTGCAGAATTATTGCTTCTGAAGATGATGCGAAAGATATTGTCCAGGAGACATATATAAAAGTATGGGAAAAGCGAAAGACATTGAAAAGTGATAAGTCCTTATTTAGCTGGAGCAGGAAGATAGCTGTAAATAAGTGCTACGATTTCCTCAGGGCAGAGAAGAGAAGAGGCCGGTGGAATAGTGAGGGAGATATTTCAGAATTAGCGAAACTGACATCAGATAACAGCGCTGAAGATAAAGTGAATAGCGAGGAGTACACTAAGATATTAAAGGTGCTTACTTCAAAGCTTAGTGCCAGACAACAGGTGGTTTATACCCTGTCGGTGATTGAGAAACTGGCAGCTGACGAAATCGCAATTGAAACAGGGATGTCAAAAAGTTCTATAAAAAGTAACCTTTATCACGCCAGAGAGGCGCTTAAGAAAAATGCAGGGAGGATTTTATAATATGAAAGCAGAAGAAAAACTTGAGAAAATTAATGCCAGGCTGGCATCATATGATCCGGAACCTGATAACAGGGCGGATATGATTAGGAATGTAATGGATTTAACATCCGGGAAAGGAAGCACTCCGTTAATAGAGCAGTTTATTAATATAATTTTTGGCTGGACTGAAATCCTATGGATCAGGGCAGGACTTGTTACAGTATCTACCTGCCTGGTGTTTGTGTTTGTATTTCAACAGTTTAGTATTATTAACAGGATTGGCCAACTTGAGAATCGTATGGTAAAAAGCAGTACAGAACAGATTATCAGGCAACAGGGTGAGCAGGTATTACTAAACTCTGTGATAATGAAGGAGATTGGCAAAGGTGAAGTTAAGGATAGCCTTATGGTGGCCGACAGGGACCTACAGGAATTAATAAATTCATATTCTGAACTTCAAAGACGATACAATGATCTTAAAAAAGAACATTTTTCGGATCAGTTTAATGGGAAAATTAAAAATCAGAAACTATGAAAAGTATAAGAATAATATTTTTGGTTGTACTATCAGTCATTTTGATTTCCGGCTCGTGCGGAAGGCCAGATTTGCTAGTAATAAACGATATTAATACAGATGGGTCTGTAAACAGAAGATTGATAATGACTTATGATAAGGATGATTTTGACCTTAAAGATATGCAGGTTCCTGCAGACAGTACCTGGGTTCTTAATAAAACATTTGAAGTTTCGGAAAAGGGCGATACTTTATGGACGCTTACTGCAGAAAGACATTTTGCATCGGTGGATGAACTCAACAATACCTACAATGATGATACAGGCTCAAATGATCATTTGCTCAGGTGGGCGGAGTTTAGTAAAAAGTTCAGGTGGTTTAATACTGTATACTATTACTCAGAGAATGTAGGTAAGGTCATCGAGGCCTATCCTCCTGAAGATTTTCTTGATCAGGAATACCTTAACCTCTTTTATATGCCTGAGAAAATATTTAACGATTACAGGTATGGTGAAGATAGCCTTAAGTATAAAGCCATGATTGATTCTCTTGAGGATAAGAAGGATGAGTGGGTAGGAAGATGTATTGTAAAAGCAGCAATAATTGAATTGGATTCTCTTTTGCTTAAGACTGGAGAGAAATCAATTGATATTAACCTTATTAAGGGTAAAGAGGAAGAGCTGGGAGATATTATCCTGGGTGATGTGGATGTTGAGGTAGCAATTGACTCCCTGTTTGGTAAAGGTTATTACACTAATAATAAGATATTGATCGATTCTTCACTTAAGAATCTTGAGAATAAGATTGATATGGCTATGAGAGTTGAAACATACCTTACTCAGACAAAGATGCCGGGAGAACTTGTTGGAACCAACGGATATATAGATACTGATGGAGCTATTATCTGGGAGCTAAATTCCGAAGTCATATTTGCAAAGGATTATTCCATGTGGGCTCAGTCAACTGTAAGCAATCTGTGGGCGTGGATAGTTAGTGCCTTGTTTGTGATATTTGTAGTAATAAGCATTGTTTTCAGATCCAGAAGATAATAAGAAAAGAGGGACGCAAAATCCTGCGTCCCTCTTAATATTTCAAGCCTGAGTATATTTTACTTATTAACGATAGTCTGAAAGAGTCTCCATTAATTTTTTTCTTGTAAAGAAAATCCGGCTTTTAACTGTACCAATTTTAAGATCCAGTTTATCGGCAATTTCCTTGTATTTGAAGCCCTGAAGATGCATTCTGAAAGGAATTCTGAATTCATCTTCCAGCAAATCAATCACCCGGTTAATCTCATCGGCAGAGTATTTTGATTCAGGTGATACAAATCCCGACTCCTGCGGAAGATTAATAAAATACAGATCCTGTGAACCATCAATAATAGTGTTTTGCTTAACTGATCTCCTGTAATTATTAATAAAGGTGTTCTTCATTATAGTAAAAACCCATGCCTTCAGGTTTGTATAGTCTACAAATTTATCCTTATAAGTTATAGCTTTCATAAATGTATCCTGCACCAGGTCCTCAGCCCTTGTGTAATCAGCAGTAAGGCTAAGGGCGAACTTCATCATATTGTCTTCAAGACTTATCAGTTTGTCGTTAAATTCTATTGCTGTCATAATTCTATCTTTTTTTTGGTTTTTGGTGATTCAAATATAGAGCAATAAAAAAGGATAAACAAATCTTAATATCTTAAACTACTTATATTCTAAGTAAATTATAAATAGGATTAACTCCGTAAAATGCAGATGGCCAGCATATAGCATGTATATATACCATACAGATTCTAAATTCAGTACAAATACATTAATTGTTTAAACAATTTTGGTATACATATATTATCGATTTCTGTATCAGAAATACGGTTTTCATTATTAGCACACTATTTTGTACATTGGGTGAAAATATAAACGCATTATTATGGAGTTTAAACTGGATACCGGGAAAGGTCTTATACTTACCGGAGATATTTACGATGCTGTAGCTGAACCGTCGAAAGTGATAGTTATGGTACACGGACTTGGGGATCATTTCGGAAGATATTCTCACTGGGCCAGATTTTTTGCTGAAAAGGAGATAGCAGTTGTCGGTATTGATCTTCCCGGTCATGGTCGCTCCCCGGGCAGGAGGGGGCATATCAGAAGTTATTATGATTATAATTCGATTATCGAATCTCTTGCGAAATTTGCCCGTAACAGGTACGGAGATAAACCTATCGGCTTGTATGGGCATAGCCTTGGAGGGAATATTACTTTGAATTATCTCCTTACAAATTCTTCAGGATTTGATTTTGCTATCGCAACTTCATCCTGGCTTCAGCTGGTGTCAGCTCCATCAAGGTCAACACTGGCGGCTGCAAGGATTGTAAGTGTGTTGTTTCCCGGATTTTTGCAGGCCAACGGACTGCATCTTGAACATATTTCAAGAGCAGAAGATGTTAATGAAAAATATAAGAGCGACCCCTTGGTGCACGACAGGATTTCGGTACGACTGGCAATTGAGGCAACAAATGCAGCTAAACGAATCCTTGAAACGGGAAGCAGGATAAATATTCCTGTTCTTTTGCTGCATGGTAAAGATGATATGATAACATCAAACAAAGGAAGTAGCCAGCTCGCTGAGATAAATGATAATATAACTCTTAAGCTCTGGGATGATGGTTATCATGAACTACATAATGAGTCGTTTAGCGACAAGGTCTTTGATTATATATATAACTGGCTGGCAGGACTGCAATAGAGTGAAGTTTAGAACAGAAATAAGCCCGGAGAAATCTGATTTAAGAATTGGATATCATACCTCATTGTTTTTCACAGGCTCCTGTTTTTCTGAGGAGATAGGCTTAAGCCTGAAGAGAGGGAAGTTTGATATTGTTATTAATCCCTTTGGTGTACTGTATAACCCTGCTTCTGTTGCTGACTCACTGGGCCGGATAATCGATGAAAAACATTTTACAGAATCGGACCTGTATCAGTATAACAAGAGCTACCTTAGTTTTAGTCATGATACTTCCTTTTCTTCCGAGTTATCAGAGGAAGTACTAAAATCGATAAATTCTAATCTTATTAAAGCATCCTTAAAATTAAGGAATGCTCATTTCCTTTTTGTAACATTTGGCACTGCACGAATATACCGCCTTAAATCTACCGGTCAGATAGTCTCAAACTGCCATAAAATACCAGCTGCGAAATTTGAAAGGGAATTGATGGATGTTGACAGTATTGTTGACTTATGGAGGGATCTTATCGGAAAGATCAGAACAATTAACAGTAATATAAAGATTGTATTTACTGTAAGTCCGGTAAGACACTGGAAAGACGGTGCTCATGGAAATCAATTAAGCAAATCAATACTGTTTATAGCGATAGATAAACTTATGTCTGAAGATAAGAGCCTGAGTTATTTCCCTTCCTATGAGCTTTTAATGGACGATTTGAGAGATTACAGGTTTTATAATAATGATTTATTGCATCCCTCATCAGAAGCCGTAAGATATATCCGCGATTTTTTTACAGCCAGCTATTTTGATGATGATACATTGAGCTTATATAATGAAGTTCAAAAAATTATCTCCGCTACAGAACATCGCTTATCAGGAAATAACAGGCAGGAGACGGAGGTCTTTAAGAAGAATATGCTGCTCAGGATAAGTAATTTAAAAAAGAAAAAGCCTTCAATTGATCTGGATGATGAATGGAAATATTTCCAGGGTCTTTAAACAATTTCATCTATATTGCGTTTAATTAAAAATAGAAAAAACTAAACAAAATATTTTTGATGAAACTGACCAATTTAATTTTAGGATTTGTTTTCTTATTTGCCTCAATAAATGTTGTTGCCCAGGAAAAAGAGGGAACCGTTAAGGGTAGAGTTTTTAATGCAGCCACAAATGAAGGTGTGCCTTTTTCTACAGTTGTTATTTTTGGAACAACTACCGGCGCAATGACTGACTTTGATGGTAATTTTCTTTTTACGGGATTGGAGCCGGGTTATATAAGACTTCAGGCTTCTTCTGTTGGATACGAAGCTTATGTCTCACCTGAATTTCTTGTTACAAGAGACAACTCGGTCTCTATTGATCTTCCGGTTAATGAATCTGTCGTAGGTATTGATGATGTAGTGGTTAGAGCTTCTCCTTACAGAAAGAAACTTGAATCACCTCTTTCTGTAAGGATAGTGGGTATACAGGAGATAGAAAAAAATCCCGGTGGAAACAGGGATATATCAAGGGTTATTCAGTCTTTTCCAGGTGTTGCCTCTACACCTGCATTCAGGAATGATGTTATTGTTAGAGGTGGCGGTCCCAATGAAAACAGGTTTTATCTGGACGATATTGAGATACCTTATCTTAATCATTTCTCAACACAGGGTGCGTCGGGCGGACCTGTGGGAATAATAAATGTTGATTTTGTGCAGGAGTTGAATTTTTATTCGGGAGCTTTTCCTGCCTCAAGGGGAAATGCCTTAAGTTCTGTCTTAAGTTTCAGGCAAATTGACGGGAACAATGAGAAAATGAAATACCGGGCCACAGTAGGAGCTTCAGACCTGGGTGTTACCGTAGATGGACCGACGGGTGAAAACAGCTCTATTATATTATCAGTAAGAAGGTCGTATTTGCAGTTTCTTTTCTCAGCAATTGGTCTGCCGTTTTTACCTACTTACAATGATTTTCAGTTTAAGCATAAGACAAGGATAGGCAATAAGGGTGAATTGACAGTACTCGGTATTGGGGCCCTGGATGATTTTGAACTTAACCGCGAAGCTAACGAAACAGAATATCAGAGATATATTCTCGATTATATACCGGTACAAAAACAGTATAGTTATACTTTTGGAGTAAAGTATAAGCATTTCCGGAGTAATGGGTATGACACCTGGGTATTAAGCAGGAGCTATTTAAATAATAAGCAGTATAAGTATGCCGGGAATGAAGAGATTGAATCTTTAAAACTGCTTGATTATATTTCGGGCGAGGGAGAAAATAAACTCAGGTATGAGAGAACTATACAGAGAGAAGATGGATTAAAGCTAGACTATGGTGCAGGTTTTGAGAATGTCCTATACAGGAATAACTCTATGCAGAAGTTATTTATTGAGTCTGGTGTAATTGAAAGGGAATCTGATATATCTTTCAGAACCAATAAGTATGCATTATTTGCTCAGGGATCAAAAAGTTTTATTGATAAAAGATTATCCCTTTCAGCAGGTCTGCGAATAGAAGGATCTACATATTCTGACGAGATGGCTAATCCACTGAATAATCTATCTCCAAGATTATCTGCTTCGTGGTCGTTTACTGATAAATTAAGTTTTAATTTCAATACAGGGAGGTATATGCAACTGCCACCTTATACAACAATGGGTTATTCTGATAATAATGGAACTCTTATTAACAGGCAAAATAATATTACATATATAAAGAGCGACCATATAGTAGCAGGGATTGAATATCTTCCCCTGGATAATTTTCAGTTTACAATAGAAGGGTTTTACAAGAAATACAGCGATTATCCTTTCTCTGTAACAGATTCTATTCCTCTGGCGAGCAAGAGTGCTGATTATGGTATTTTCGGCGACGAAGAAGTAAAATCAATTTCCACAGGAAGATCTTATGGAGTGGAGGTGCTGGGAAGGATTACAAACCTAAATGGTTTAAATATGGTTTTTTCCTATACCTGGGTCAGGAGCGAATTTAAAGATCTTTCCGGCAGCTATATCCCTACATCCTGGGATAATGTTCATCTATTGAATATTACAGCTACAAAGAGAATAGGTAAATATTGGGATGCAGGACTGAAATGGAGATTTGTGGGAGGGGCTCCTTATACTCCTTTTGATTTTGATAAGTCGTCGTATAAGAGTGCCTGGGATATCAGAGGACAGGGTTATCTGGATTATAGCCTTTATAATAGCAAGAGACTGAATGCATTTCATCAGCTTGATATAAGAGTCGACAGGGCCTTCTATTTTGACAAATGGTCGTTAATGCTTTATGTCGATATACAGAACCTTTATAATTTTAAAGCCGATCAGCCGCCGATACTTATCAGGGAAAGTGATGATTCAGGCAATCCACTTACTGATGATACGGATAGTGATAAATACGTCTTGAAATATATTAATGGAGAATCAGGTACTGTTCTTCCCACACTGGGAGTAATTATTGAATTTTAAGATACATTATGATGAGAAAATTTATAATATTTATACTGGCAATATTAGCTTTTTCCTGTACCGTTAATAAATCGGGAGGAGATAATATTATTGAAGAGGAAAAGTTTGTTTTTACGGTAAATGAGTCTGGGGAGGGTCCTTGGATCTCACTCGATTTTCAGCGTGGTGAAAGTTTCTACTATCCTTTAATGGCCATCTGGCTTGAAGATATGGATGGCAATTATATCCAGACACTTTATGTCCCTAAATCAGTTGCAACTTCAGTTTTCAGGTTTGGACAGATAAATGATAACAGGTGGAATCCCGGGGTAAGGAGACATCCCCAGACTTTACCATACTGGGCCCATAAGCGAGGGATAAAGGCATCTGACGGACTATATATGCCCGATCCTGATAAGCCGATCGCCGATGCTTACACCGGAGAAACACCAATAACTGGTTTTCAAATGTCCTCAAAGACAGATATACCATTAACTAAACCGGTAAGAATACTGCTGGAAATAAATCAAAACTGGGACTGGAATGAATACTGGACCAATGATCTCTACCCTGATGATGAGTACTATAAGCTATCTTGCCAGCCTGCAGTTGTATACGAAGCTGTTCTTGATCCTGCCCTGGCAGGTGATGAGGTAAAGATGAAGCCTATTGGTCACAGTCATCATTCAGGAGCAACTGGTGAGCTCTTTGAGGATCTTTCTACAATTACAACGGCACTGGATATAGCAAAATCGATTACTGTAAAAATTGGAAGGTAAATTGAATAAAGTGTTGGGGTGTGTGGGTGTTGGGGTAATGTTGTAGCTTTATCCTGGGCCTTTGGTCTGTTTTTATCTTCCGGTATCTACCATTATTTTCCTGACTATCTTGCGATTGTCTTCTAGTTCAATAGTAACAAGGT
>CAZWLP010000035.1:21438-25256 GCA_964634565.1 uncultured Rikenellaceae bacterium
ACCATTATTTTCCTGACTATCTTGCGATTGTCTTCTAGTTCAATAGTAACAAGGTAAATTCCTTTTTCGCTTCCAGGTATCTCAATTTCTTTTCTCTCAACCGGGAAAACCAGCTTCTCACGGGTAATTTCCTGACCAATAATATTGGTCATTCTTACAGATTTAAACGGGATATCTGAAGTTATTGTAAACCGACTGGTAAGTACCGGAACGGGAAATATCTTTATCTCAGGTTCCTTCTCCTTAATATATACTGACTGTTCGCTGCTAAACTCAGAATTCACCCCCTGAATCTGCTGAGCACTCAGAAAACCTGTCGACAGTAAAAGAAAACTTATGAGTAAAAATATTCTCATAGGCAAAATATGATTTATATCTTATACGCAAATATCGTGCAAAAAGATACTACTTATCCTTTTTATTCCTTCTTTAACATAAGTTTAGCATATTCCAGATCAGCAGGCGTGTCTATTCCGATACTGTCCCAATTGCTAATTAATGTACGTATTCTATATCCCTTCTGAAGCCATCTTAATTGCTCGAGAGACTCCGCAAGTTCAAGATCTGTGGGCTGTAGCTTGCTTAATTCGTTAAGAATATCAGCCCTGTAGCCGTATATTCCTATATGCTTGTAGAATTGATGCGTTTCAATCAAATTCTTATCTGATTTGTCTCTTATATATGGAATAATTGATCTGCTGAAATAAAGGGCATTACCACTTTCAGATCTTACTACTTTGGGTATATTCGGATCTTTAAGTTCGTTGTTATCAGATATTTCTTTAATAAGAGTTGAAATATCCACTTCCTTATCATTAAATGATTCTATCAGTAGATTAATCTGCTGAGGCTTTATAAATGGCTCATCTCCCTGAATGTTAATTACGACATCAGGCGAGTAGTTTTCAATCTTCATGATAGAAAAAAGTGCTTCGGCACACCTGTCGGTTCCACTTTTATGTGCAGTTGAAGTCATTACCACTCTACCCCCAAATTCAGTCACTGCCTTCTCTATCCTTATGTCGTCGGTTGCGACATATAGATTATCGAGTACCTTCGAGGCCTGTTCGTATACAAGCCTTATAAGGGGTTTTTTATCTATCATTGCCAGAGGTTTGCCTGGGAATCTTACTGATGCAAACCTGGCTGGGATTATCCCGAGTACTTTCATATAGCTGTATTTAAATATCAGCTAATTTACGAAAAATGGATTTTTCTAAGTCTTTAAAAAAGATTAATTTCGCATGGATGATATTGGCCCTATGAAAGAACTACAGAGCATAAAGCAAAGATTTGAGATAATAGGTAACTATATAGGTCTTAACAGAGCAATTGATATCGCTATTCAGGTAGCTCCAACGGATCTATCTGTTTTGATATCAGGTGAAAGTGGAACAGGCAAGGAAATTTTCCCGAAGATTATTCATAGCCATAGCTCCAGAAAGCACGGACAGTATATTGCGGTTAACTGCGGAGCCATTCCTGAAGGAACAATAGATTCTGAACTTTTCGGACATGAGAAGGGATCTTTTACAGGAGCTACAGACAATCGTAAAGGATATTTTGAGGTTGCTAATGGGGGGACAATATTTCTTGATGAGGTAGCCGAATTACCTCTTGCAACCCAGGTTCGTCTGTTAAGGGTACTTGAAACAGGAGAATTTATTAAGGTTGGGTCGTCAAAGATGCAAAAATCTGATGTAAGGGTTATTGCCGCTACCAATGTAGATATTCTGCAGGCAATCCATGACGGTAAGTTTCGGGAAGATCTTTTTTACAGACTTAATACCGTACCTGTAATTGTCCCGCCACTAAGGGAGAGGGGTGAAGATATTTTACTGCTGTTCAGAAAATTTGCTGCTGACTTTGCTGAGAAATACAGGATGCCATCTGTTAAACTGACCAATGAAGCAATAACTGTTCTGACGAACTATAGCTGGCCCGGTAATGTAAGGCAACTTAAGAATATTACGGAGCAAATTTCAATAATAGAAGGCTCAAGGGAAATAGACTCAGAGGTTCTCGAGACCTACCTTCCGGATTATTCAGGAACAAAACTGCCGGCTATTATAAGGGATAAGCAGAGTGGTGAATCATTCTCTTCAGAACGCGAGATACTTTATAAGATCCTTTTTGATATGAAAAAGGATATGAGCGATCTTAAGAAACTGGTATTGGATATGCTTCAGGATAATCCTGATGGAATAAATTTTACTGAGGCTGATTCAAATGTTATCAGGCGATTATATAATGAATCAGAAAGGATTGCAGCAACTGACCTTGCAAAAACAAAGGCTTCAGTTACAATACCTCGCCCATCTGAAGATGAGAATATTCAGGATACAGAAGAGATTATTGAAGAATCGCTTTCGCTTGTTGATAAGGAAATAGAACTTATTAAGAAGGCACTTGAAAAATATGCTGGCAAAAGAAAGCTTGCTGCAGAGGAACTGGGTATATCAGAGAGAACACTTTACAGAAAGATTAAGGAATATGGCATTGATTTATAAGACAGGATCATTATTCAAAAATCTCAGGCCGGCCATTCTTCCGGTCTTTATTTTCTTATTTGCTCTGGCTATGAGTGCATGCAAAATTACATACTCTTTTTCCGGAGCAAGTATATCCCCGGATGTTAAAACAATTAGTATACAGTATTTTCAAAACAGGGCTAATCTGGTGCAACCGGGACTTAGTCAGTATATTACAGACGAATTACAGGACAAATGCAGGGCCCAGACAAACCTGGAGTTTATAAATGATATCGGAGATGTAAATTTTGAAGGTGAGATTACTGATTATCAGACCAGACCCTTAACTGTTTCAGGTGATGCCCAGGCTGCCATGAACAGGTTTACTATTACAGTCAGGGTAAAGTTTACCAATTCTGTTGAGCCGGACTATAGTTTTGAGCAGAGCTTTTCCAGATATGCAGATTATGATAGTTCACTCGAATTGAGTTCAGTTGAACAGGAGTTATCTGAAGATATTGTTGAGGAACTGATTGAAGATATTTTTAATAAGGCCTTTGTTAACTGGTAGCATGAACAGGAGTGAGCTTATAAAGATGGTAAAAAACCATAGCTGGCCAGACGGTAAAGATAGCGCCGAATTGAACGAGCTAATCTACCTATATCCGTGGTTTCAATCGGTTTATACCCTTCTTCTTGATGCTCAATATTCTTCAGATAGTGTAACATTTGAAGAGTCACTTAAAAAGAATGCAGTATTTGTAGCTAACAGGGAGGTATTATATTATGTATTGAAAGATTCTGACAGGGGCTCAGAAAGTGCCGGGGAAAACGAAACTTTAAAGCAATCAGATGAAGTAGATGGTAATGGTCTGAGATCCAGGGAAGAACTGGTTAGCCAGATCGAATCCAGACTTACTGAACTTGAACAATCTTCAAATAAGGAGAAGGCTACTCTCGTTCTTGACGACGATGAAGAGATTATTGAAGGGTTTGAAGATTCCTCCTTTAATCTGGCTATGCAGGACGGAGAAGGGGATTCTGGCAGAGAACAGGATCTGCTCGACCTTGATTATCCCCGGGCTGAACAGGAAGAATCAAAAGTCAGTTCAGCCAATGAGCTTGTTGACCGTTTTATTGAATTAAACCCCAGGATTAAACCTGACAGGGAAAAGATGGATGGTCCGATTGAAGATATTGCTGATAAAGTAGACGACAAAAACCCAGGTCTGATTACAGAGACTCTGGCCAGGATATACATTAATCAGAAGTTCTATACCAGGGCTATTCTTATTTATGAAAAATTAAGTTTGAAATTTCCGGAAAAAAGTAGTTACTTTGCGACTC
>CAZWLP010000036.1:0-24743 GCA_964634565.1 uncultured Rikenellaceae bacterium
AAACCGGTAATATCTTCGATGGAATCTATAAATGAATTCCTTGAATGGCACCAGGGCTCGTGAATAAGGGGCTGTTTTATGCCTGGAAACCCAGCACTTTCCTGACAGCCCTAATCAGTCAGGATTTCCTTCTGCTGTTATTGAGCCGGATAAACCATTCAGATCCACGACAGTATACAGGTTTTCTGTAAAATAACTATTTCCTTTTAGTAAGCAGAACATTACACTCTTATTTATGTTTAACAGTTAAACAAACTGTTATAACAATGAAAAAAATATTAGTAGTAATTATTATGATGACGCTGTCGCTTGGTGTTATGACCGGACAAAATAAAGGTTTTTACGATTTTAAGGTTAAAACTCTGGAAGGAGCTGAGTTCGATTTTGCACAGCTTAAGGGAAAAAAGGTGATGATAGTTAACACTGCATCCAAGTGTGGATTTACTCCCCAGTATGAAGATCTTCAAAAACTTTTTGAAGAATATGGAGGCGATGATTTTATTATCCTTGGTTTCCCTGCGAATAATTTCAGGCAGCAGGAGCCCGGAACAAATGATGAGATTCGTGAATTTTGCTCCCGTAATTACGGTGTTTCATTCCCAATGATGTCTAAGATCTCTGTTAAGGGTGATGATATGCATCCCCTTTATCAATGGCTTACAAAGAAGGAACTAAACGGAGTGGAAGATTCAGACGTTTCATGGAATTTTCAGAAATATCTGATCGATGAGAATGGCAGACTGGTAAAACATCTTAAGCCCATAAAAAAACCTATGTCAAATGAGGTATTAAGCTGGCTTGCAGAATAAAAATTCAGAGTTTATCAGATATAATATCCCTGCCACTTAAGGGTCTGGTAAAAAATCTGGAGAAAGCTTTTAACGGAGTCAGATAAGAGATGACGGCTCCGTTTTTTTTATTTTCCAGAATTCTTTGAACAAGGAATTCGGCAACTGTTTCAACTTCTTCGGCAAGGATATTAAAAATTCGCCGGGATTTTTTTGAGCCTTCCGGATCCCTTCTTATTGGCTCTAGTATCATATCTGTTACGACCATTCCGGGAAGCAGCAACGAAGCTGTTACCGGACTATCTTTTATTTCTCTTGCAAAAGCCTTTGTAAAATACTGAACTGCTCTTTTCGACATTCCGTAGGGTGCCAGGCCTTCAATAATTCGTCCGTCACTACCCAGTCCCCCCATATTGTAAATAGAACCGCCTCCCTGCTTTAACATTCTCAGGTATGATATCTGGCACGAAGAAACCAGACCCTTAATATTTGTGTCTATTACCCTTGAAAATTCCTCACGATCAACATCTCCAACCAGATCCATAGCATTTGCCACACCAGCATTATTAATCCATATATCGATATTCCCAAACAGCTTTGTGGCAAAATCCCATAAGGTTTCTATATCTTCCGGTCGGCGCACGTCACACACCACTCCCTTAAACATAGCCGGATCAAGATCATCAGAGAAGTTTTCATATGAAGAAGTAACCGACCTGTCTGTAGTTCCACTGTATGTTACTCGACATCCCTGTCTGACAAATTCATCTACCAGACCTGCTCCGATTCCTCTTGTTCCACCTGTGATAACAACATGTGTCATATTTATTTCAATTTTTTTTTCTAAATTAACGGCCCCTTAAAGATAAGAGACAAAAGACAAAAGACGAAAGACAAAGGTAAAAGGTGATAAAAGATTGTAAGATTATAAGAATGTAAGATTTATACTATCAATTGGATTATACAATATATGGATTAAACAATTTAACGCTTCAACAGTTTAACAATTAAACGATTAAACGATTAAACAATTATAACTAACTATGAAATCAGACATTGAAATTGCTCAGGCGGCTAAAATGTCCCATATAAAGGACATAGCTGCTCAGTTAGACATTCCGGAAGACAAGCTGGAATATTATGGGAAATATAAGGCGAAACTCCCACTTAGCCTTATAGATGAGGAAAAGGTAAAAAAGTGTAAATTGGTTCTTGTTACAGCAATTACTCCAACACCTGCAGGGGAAGGAAAAACAACCACATCTATAGGTTTAACAATGGCCATGAATAAGATTGGCAGGAAGACCACTGTTGTGCTTCGTGAACCCTCACTTGGTCCGGTTTTTGGAATTAAAGGCGGTGCTGCCGGAGGAGGTATGGCTCAGGTTGTTCCAATGGAAGATATCAACCTTCATTTTACCGGTGATATTTCGGCAGTGGAGAAAGCAAATAACCTGCTTGCTGCACTTATCGATAATAACCTGCAGCAGCATTCAGTAAGTGTTGGTCTTGACCCAAGAACCATTACCTGGAAAAGAGTAATGGACATGAACGAAAGAGCACTGAGGCAAATAGTTATAGGACTTGGTGGACCGATGGAGGGTGTTCCCAGAGAAAGCGGATTTAATATTACAGCAGCTTCTGAAGTGATGGCTATTCTTTGTATGGCTACAAGCATGGAAGACCTTAAGAAGCGCCTTGGTAATATCTTTATCGGCTATACATATGATAAAAAACCAATTTTTGCCCGCGATCTTAAGGCGGAGGGAGCAATGGCAGTATTGCTAAAAGATGCTATTAAACCAAATTTGGTTCAGACACTTGAAAATACTCCTGCAATTGTTCATGGAGGACCCTTTGCAAATATTGCCCAGGGAACAAATACAATACTGGCCACCAAGATGGGAATGTCGCTGAGCGATTATGTTATTACTGAGGCAGGATTTGCCAGTGACCTTGGAGCTGAGAAGTTCTTCGACATTAAGAGTCGTTTCGCTGGATTTAAACCCGATTCAGTAGTTGTTGTAGCAACTATCAGGGCGCTGAAGTACCATGGCGGAGCAAAGATTGCCGACTTAAAAGAAGAAAACCTTGAGGCCCTTGAGAAAGGAATTGAGAACCTGGATGCTCATATTGAGAATATGGCCAACTTTGGTCTTAAGCCAATCATTGGAATTAACAAGTTTGTAACTGACTCTGATGCAGAAGTTGAAATGATTGAAAAACATTGTGCTGCCATGGGTGTCACTGTAGCTCTTAATGAATCATGGGAGTACGGTGGAGAAGGTGCAATAGAGCTTGCTAAAAAGGTAGTTGAGGGATGTGAAGATCCGTCCAACGATTTTAAACCACTTTATTCTCTTGATCTTTCATATAATGAGATGATAGAGACCATAGCGAAGAAAGTTTACGGTGCCGATGGCGTGGAATATACAGCAAAGGCCAAAAAACAACTTGCCCAGATAAGTGAACTGGGACTGAAAGATCTGGCAGTATGTATTGCAAAAACGCAGAAGTCGCTTTCGGATGTAGCTTCATTAAAAGGTCGACCTAAAAACTTTAATATTGCAATCCGCGAGGTTGAACTATCCTCGGGTGCCGGCTTTATTGTCCCGATAGCAGGAGCAATAATGCGTATGCCCGGACTACCGTCAGCACCGGCAGCGGAAAAGATTGATATTGACGATAAGGGAACAATTACAGGGCTCTTCTAGCAAAGGGCTAAGAGCAAAGGGCATAGAGTAAAGGGAATCCTGAATTGGATTCCCTTTTTTCTTCCTCTTTGCCCCTTGCTCCATGCCTGAACTTCGAGGCTTTAGCTGAGAAGTATCAGAATTTAGATTCATTATAAACTTGCAGTGCTGTGTCACAATAAGTCACCGCTAAAAAGCATTTTGCTTTTTTTTTATTTATTTAGTACATTCTGAGATTATTGTACATCTCCTTTTATGTAAACGATTTTTGTTATAGCCTTAAAGAATAATATGTTATCTGCTGATATCTACGAAAACATCGATGGAGCGGTCCTGGCCGGTGGACAAAACAGCAGGTTCGGGGGCAGGGTTAAGGCTAATATGCTTGTAGGGGATAAGCCAATAGTTAAGAAAACCCTTGAGATACTGGATTCAGTTTTCTCAACCACAATGATTATTACCAATTATAGCCAGGAATTCTCAGATTATATTAATTATAAAATGTTTGAGGATATCTATAAGAAAGTTGGTCCGCTTGGTGGGATTCACTCAGCCCTTACTCACAGTTCGGCTGAGGCCGTCTTTGTTGTCGCCTGTGATATGCCGGGTCTGTCGGAAAAACTGATAAGACAGTTGAGTGAATTTTTTTTGATGTCCTCAAGTGAGGTCCTTATCCCATCTATTAACGGCAATATAGAGCCTCTTTATGCTATATACAGCAGCAAAATAGCCGGCAGGCTCGATGATTACCTTTTGTCGGGGAGAAATTATGCAATAAGGAGTTTCCTTGATAATGTAAAGGTGGAATACTGTGAAATTCCTGCCACCAAAGAAAATATGTCTGCGTTTTCTAATATTAATACTCCGGACGACCTTGAAAAGGCCAGGGGAGAGCAAGTAAAAAAAGTATAATACTTATATATGAATATAAAAGAGCATAAATACACCGATGTGTTTTCTTCCTTTAAGGGTAAGGATGAAGAACTGATTCCTCTGTTGCAAACTGTACAGGAGCAGGATGGTTATATTTCGCAGGAGGCAATAACTGCAATATCCAGATTTGCCAATGTGCCTGAGAGCAGAATTTACGGAGTGGCAACATTTTATGCACAGTTCAGGTTCAAGCCAAGAGGCGAGACTCATATAATGGTATGCAGGGGAACAGCATGCCATGTAAAGGGTGCAACAAGAATCGTTGATGAGCTTGAAACACAGCTGGGCATTAAATCAGGTGAAACATCTGCCGACCTCAAACATTCACTGGAGGATGTGGCATGTATCGGGGCCTGCAGCCTTGCTCCCTGCATAATGAAAAATGGTAAGGTTGAAGCAAACCTGACCCCCCAGAAGATTCAGAAATTGTTTAAACCGGAGAAAAAGAAATAGGCACTTATGGATTTAGATAAATTGTTTGATAAGGCCCTGACAGACTGGGGAAACTATATCGGAGGGAAAAAGTCTTTTTTTATGGTTGGAAATGCTACCTGCGGAAGGTCAGCAGGCTCAACAGAAGTGATAGAAAGGCTGGAGGCTTTGAGTTCCGAAAAAAACAGTGCTTTCGGGGTATATGAAGTTGGCTGTATAGGGATGTGTTATCTTGAGCCGATTATCTCGGTGTATAAGCCCGGTCAACCGGTCCTTTTCTACGCGAATGTAAACGCAGATGATGCAGGGCGGATTGCAGAATCCTTCCTTGAGAAGGATAAGATTATCAAGGATAAGCTGCTGGGAATACTTGAGAAAGAGGGACATAATGGTATACCATCTCTTTTCGACTCACCGATGTTAAAGCCCCAGAAAAGACTGGTTCTTAATAATTGCGGTATTATTGATCCCACCAGGCTAACCCACTACCTGGCAAACAAGGGTTATTCAGGGTTAAAAAAGGCTCTCGGAATGACTCCTCAGAAGGTAATCGATGATCTTATGAATTCAGGGCTCAGAGGACGGGGTGGAGCAGGATTTCCAACTGCCAGGAAGTGGCAGTTTGCCTTCGATCAGGATAGTGAAGAGAAATATCTTATTTGCAATGCCGATGAGGGCGACCCCGGAGCATTTATGAACAGGTCGTTGATAGAAGGCGATCCTCATTCCCTGCTTGAAGGTATGCTTATCGGGGCTTATGCAATTGGTGCCAGTCTTGGCTATATCTATTGCCGTGCTGAATACCCCCTCGCACTTGAAAGGTTAGACCTGGCCATTAAGCAGGCCAGGGAAAATAATCTGCTGGGCGATAATATTATGGGTTCCGGTTTTAGCTTTAATATAAAGGTAAAGGAGGGGGCTGGTGCCTTTGTTTGTGGCGAAGAAACAGCCCTTATTGCTTCTATAGAGGGAAGCAGGGGCATGCCGGTACCCCGTCCGCCTTTTCCTGCCGTCTCAGGTTTGTGGGGTAAACCAACAATAATTAATAATGTTGAAACTCTTGCTTCTGTTGCCAGGGTGATGCAGAACAGTCCTGAATGGTTTTCTCAGTATGGTTCTGAAAATTCGAGGGGAACAAAGACATTTGCACTGGTTGGCAAGATAAAGAATACCGGTCTGATAGAAGTACCACTTGGAACGAGTCTGAAAGAGATAATTTACGATATAGGGGGGGGTGTTTATAAGGATAAGAAGCTGAAGGCGGTACAAACAGGCGGACCCTCGGGTGGATGTGTACCGGCAAGTATGATGGATATTCCGGTTGATTATGATTCGCTGGCTAAAGCAGGAACCATAATGGGTTCAGGCGGTCTTGTGGTGATGGACGAAGATACATGCATGGTAGATGTTGCACGTTATTTTATAGATTTTGCCCATAGAGAGTCATGCGGGAAGTGTGCTCCCTGCCGACTGGGAACCAGACAGATGCTCGATATACTGGAAGATATTGTTAGCGGAGAGGGTAAGATGTCAGATATCGACCTCCTTGAAGAGCTGGGTGAGGGAATAAAGAAGGGATCTCTCTGCGGACTCGGCCAGACAGCACCAAATCCAGTACTTACAACAATAAGATATTTCAGGGATGAATATGTTGAACATATAGAAAACAAGAGATGCCCGGCCAGGGTGTGTAAGGATCTCAAGTACTATGATATTATCGAGGAGAAGTGTACCGGGTGCCACGCCTGCTTTAAGGTTTGCCCTGTTTCTGCAATCAGCGGCACACCAAAGAAGCTGCATGTTATAGACCAGGATCTTTGTATTAAATGCGGTATGTGCCTTGAAAAGTGTCCTGATAAATTCAGTGCAATTGAAGTATACCCGGGATCAAAACCACTTGAAACTTAACAGTTCGAATATGATAAACTTAAATATAGACGGTAGACAGATACAGGTCGAAAAGGGGAAAACAGTTCTTGAGGCTGCTCTTGAAAATGATATATATATACCTAACCTGTGTCACCATCCCGATCTGGTACCATCCGGAAACTGCAGGATGTGTGTTGTCGAAATTGAAGGAAGGAGAGGTCAGACAATCTCATGTACCACCCCCGCTGAGGAAGGAATGAGAGTTACTACCGAAAGCGAAGAGATTGCCACTATCAGGCAGACTACACTGGAAATGATTCATGCAAATCATACTCAGGATTGTACCAATTGTGCAAGTAACAGCTCGTGCGGCCTGCAGCAAGTTACTGCTTATGTAGGTGTGAACGAGAAGAGGCTGGCGTCTCTCAGAAGGACCAGACCCATATTCGAAGAGGATGACTCTAACCCTTTCTTTATACTCGATCATAATAAGTGCATAATGTGCGGAATATGCGTCAGAACCTGCGATGAGGTTGCGGGAGTTAACGCCCTTGATTATGGTTTCAGGGGATTCGAAACGATAATAAGCTCCGGTTTTAATAAGAATATCCTTGAGTCAGTATGTGAGTCATGCGGGGAGTGTGTGGTAAGATGTCCCGTTGGCGCACTTAAAACTAAAGAAACAAGCTTACCAACCCGCGAAGTAAAAACAGTGTGTACATATTGCGGAGTAGGTTGTAATATCTACCTCGGTGTTCGGGGAAATACCATTGTTAGTTCAAGAGGCGACAGGGATAGTATAGTTAACAAGGGGCGGCTATGCGTAAAAGGCCGCTTTGGTTATGAATTTGTTAACCATAAGGATCGACTTAAAGTACCCCTTATTAAGAAGGGTGATGGCTTTGTTGAAGCGAGCTGGGATGAAGCCCTCGATCTGGTTGCCGAAAAATTCAGAGAAGCAAAGGGCGATAAGTTTTGTGCTCTTACTTCTGCAAAGATTACAAACGAAGATAACTATGTAATACAGAAATTTACCCGCGCAGTAATGGGAACAAATAATATCGATCACTGCGCCAGACTTTGTCACGCACCCACAGTATCCGGACTGGTACAGAGCTTTGGAAGTGGTGCTATGACAAACTCGATAGATGAATTTAAATATGTTAATACCCTCTTTTCAATAGGGTCAAACACAACAGCCGCTCACCCAATTATCGGGATGCATATCAAGGAAGCTAAGAGAAGGGGTGCAAAAATAATTGTGGCTAATCCCAAGCAGATTGATCTCTGCCGCTTTGCAGATGTTTATATGCAGCATTATCCGGGTACCGATGTAGTTCTGTTGATGGGAATGATGAAAGTAATTGTTGATGAAGGACTTGAAGACAGAGACTTTATCCAGTCTAGAAGTGAGGGCTTCGAGGATTTTATGGAGTCGTTAAAGGAATTTGATCTTGATACAACAGAGAAGATAACAGGGGTGCCTAAGGAGAAAATTATTGAGTCGGCAAGAATATATGCCACTAACCAGCCTTCCTCTCTGGTTTATGCAATGGGTATAACACAGCACTCACATGGTACCGATAATGTTCTGGCTGTTAGTAACCTGGCCCTGCTTACCGGTAATATTGGCAAGGAAGCTTCAGGAATAAATCCACTCAGAGGCCAGAATAATGTCCAGGGTGCATGCGATATGGGTGGCCTCCCGGATGTATATCCCGGGTATCAAAAAGTTACTTTGCCTGAGATAAGGGAGAAATTTGAAAAGGCCTGGAATGTTAAGCTTAATCCTGATGACGGGATAACACATACGGAGATGTTTACCGGTATAGAAATGGGAAAGGTTAAAGCTCTCTACCAGGTAGGTGAAAATCCAATTCTGAGCGAGGCAGATTCCAACCATGTTAAAAGATCCCTGGATAAGCTCGACTTTTTTGTTGTACAGGATATTTTCCTGACAGAAACGGCCCGCTATGCCGACGTTATTCTGCCGGCAGTAAGCTTTGCCGAAAAGGATGGAACATTTACGAATACCGAGAGAAGAGTGCAGCGAGTAAGAAAGGCTGTAAATCCCCAGGGCCAGGCTATGGACGACTGGTGGATAGCTGCTGAGCTGGCAAAACGCCTTGGAGGTGAAGGATTCGAATATAATTCTGCCTCCGAGATAATGGATGAGATTGCTTCAGTTACGCCTATTTACGGGGGTATATCTTTTGACAGGATAGAAGATGTTGGTTTGCAGTGGCCATGTCCGCGGGCTGATCATCCAGGTACAAAATTCCTGCACACCGAGAAATTCTCAAGGAAGAACGGGCTGGGTAAATTTTTTCCCCTGGTTTACAGGGCCTCAGTAGAGCTGCCCGATAGCGAATATCCTATCCTGCTTACAACAGACAGAAGCCTTTATCATTACCATACCAGTACTATGACAAGGAGGGTTGAAGGACTTGAAATATTAGACGGTGAAGAGCTTCTTAATGTAAATCCGGCAGATGCTGAATCTATGGGACTGAATGATGGAGATATTGTATCGGTGAAATCCAGGAGGGGCAATGTCAGGGTTAAGGTGAAGATTACACATATTATTGCGCCGGGAGTAGCATCGCTGACCTTTCATTTTCATGAAACACCTACTAATGAGTTAACAATATGCGCGGTTGATCCGGTTGCGAAAATACCGGAAACAAAAGTGTGCTCGGTAAAGGTTGAAAAAGTTGAATAGGTTGAAGAAGTTGTAAATATGTCATTCCGAAAGAGAGTCGAAGACTTGAAATGAGGAATCTGTAATAATTTGGGAGTAGATCCTTTCCTTTATCAGCCTTCGATAAACCTGCGGCTGACAAAGTCAGGATGACAGACGATATAAATACATTATATGAAACGACTAGAAAAATTTAAACCCGTAAAGGATAACCTTATTGGCATATTGCATGAACTGCAGGACTCAAATCCTAATAATTATCTTACTGAGAAAGATATGAAACTGGCTGCTGATTATGTAAATACTACTTTTTCTCATGTCTATGGTGTGGCTACCTACTATTCAATGTTCAGCGTAAAGCCCAGGGGAAAGTATATTATAAGGGTTTGCAATTCGCCGGTATGTAATATGGAGGGTTCTGTTCCGGTATTAGAGAAACTACAAGAAATACTTGGTATTGATGTCGGTCATACCAGTAAGGATATGTTATTTACCCTGGAGTTTACTGAATGCCTTGGCAGGTGTGCAGAATCGCCGAGTGTAATGATTGGCAAAGATCTTTTTGGTAATGTAAGCGCCGACCAGGTCGAGAAAATATTGAAAAAATATAAATAGGAAAGTTGTGATAAAAGAGCATAGAGTAAGCCTTAAGAACCTCGGAAAGATCGATCCCCGGTCTGTCGATGATTACCTGTCAGCAGGGGGCTATGACAGTTTCAGAAAAACTCTGCAGATGAATCATGTTGAGGTTATAGATGAAATGGTTAAGTCAAGCCTTAGAGGTCGTGGTGGAGCAGGATTTTCGGCCGGTCTGAAGAAGAAATTTACAAGCGAAGCCTGTCTCAGATGTGAGCAGAAATATATGATCTGCAATGCTGATGAAGGTGAGCCCGGAACATGGAAGGACAGGATCATTATGGAGAACGATCCCCACCTCCTGCTCGAAGGCATGCTGATTGCAGCCTATGCCATAGGTGCAACAAAGGCCTTTGTATATCTGCGTGCCGAATACTATAAGTCAATTGATATGGTTTCAAAGGCTATAGCAGATGCAAAAGAAAGAGGTATTATCGGGAAAAATATTTTCGGATCTCACTTTAGCTGTAATATTGAGATCAGGCTGGGTGCAGGTTCATATCTGTGTGGTGAAGAACTGACCTTGCTTGAATCGCTCGAAGGAAAACGTGGATATCCAAGGATAAAACCTCCTTTCCCTGCCGAGAAAGGACTATTTGGTTTTCCAACACTCGTAAATAACGTTGAAACACTAGCCACCCTGCCAACAATTATAGGAATAGGAGCAGAAGAGTACAGTAAGCTGGGCCTGCCCGAGTCGCCCGGGACAAAGATATTTACTATAAGCGGAGATGTGGAGAAACCGGGTTTTTTCGAAGTAGAGATGGGAGCCACACTGCGCGAATTAATATTTGATCTTGCGGGAGGCATAAAAAATGGAGCAAAGCTGAAAGCTGTACTGATAGGTGGTGCTGCGGGAACCTTTGTCGATGAGACTGTCCTTGATACACCTACGGGTTATGATTCACTGAAGGAAAAGGGAGCTGTGCTGGGTTCCGGAGCAATTATGGTAATGGATAGCAGTCGGTCGATTAAAGAGATGCTTCAATCTATACTTGAGTTCTTTAAGCACGAGTCATGCGGTAAATGTGTTCCGTGCAGGCTTGGAACAGATCGTCTTGTAAGGATGATCAGGGATATAAATAACGGGAATAGTGGGGGATTTAAACTGGATGATATGATAGATGAAGCAGATTATATTGCAAAAACATCACTTTGTCCTCTCGGACAATCACCAATTTTACCCCTGGCAAGCCTTAAGAGATATTTTTCAGCTGATTTTTAATTTATTATATATGGCTAAACTTGTAAGTATTAAGATAGACGGAAAAACTATCCAGGCCGAAGAAGGAGCAAACCTGCTCCAGGTAGCCAGAGATAATGGCTTCGATATTCCGGGTCTGTGCTACCATAAGAAGCTCAGTCCCACGGGAGCCTGCCGACTCTGTGTTACAAGAATAGAAGGTCAGCGCGGACTGATAATGTCGTGCACGGTAAAGGTCACAGATGGTCTTGTGGTTACTGCCTTTGATGATGAACTCGAGGATGTGAGGAAGCGAACACTTGATTACCTGCTTGCCGAACACAACGACAGTGAGGATGGAACATATGACGATGAGTTGTGGAGCCTGGTAAAAAGGTACGGCCTGAAAGATCACAGCGCGCGTAGTTACCCGAATATATACATGGACCTTAATTACAGGGTCGATGAAAGCTCCCCTGTTCTTACTTACGATGCCTCAAAGTGTATAAAGTGTTTCAGGTGTATTAAGGGATGCGATGAGGTGCAGGGGAAAAATATACTGTCATTCTCCGAAAGGGGAATAGGATCATATATTGTTGCAGGTTTTGATAAATGGTCTGAGTCTGAATGTGATGGATGCGGAGAATGTATACAATTATGTCCCACAGGAGCAATTGTTGAAAAACCACACAGATCGGAGATTCAGCTCGAAAGTATTGACAGAAAAGTAAAGACTACATGTCCCTATTGTGGTGTAGGCTGCCAGATTGAGGCCCTTGTTCAGAATGATAGAATTCTTCGGATTAACGGTGTTGAAGGTGTGATGCCCAACGACGGAAGACTGTGTATAAAGGGCAGGTTTGGATACGACTATGTTGCCAGCGACCTGAGGCTAAAGAAACCTCTGATTAAAAGGGATGGCGTATTTGTTGAATCTGAGTGGGACGAAGCTCTTGATCTTATTGCACATAAGTTTAACAAGATAAAGCAGGAGCATGGGTCATCAGCTCTCGCCGGCTATGCGTCTGCAAAATGTACCAACGAGGACAATTATATTTTCCAGAAGTTTATTCGCATGGTCTTTGGTAATAATAATGTCGATTATTGTACCCGGCTGTGTCACGCTTCAACCGTTACTGCAATGCTTAAATCTATAGGCGATGGAGCCGGCAGTAACTCAATCGAAGATTTTGAAACTACAGACTGTCTTTTTGTGACAGGCAATAATATCATCGAGACACACCCGATAACGGCAACCTATGTTAAGGCAGGCAGGACTGCCGGAACAAAAATAATTGTCTGCGATCCCAAGTGGACTCCCCTGGTTAAATATGCAGATATATGGCTGCAGCCCAGACTGGGAACAGATGTGGCACTGCTTAATGGAATGATAAGACAAATAATTGTCGATAATACTATTGATGAGCAGTTTATTGAAAACAGGGTGAGAGGTGGTATGCAGGCTTTCAATGAACTTAAAGAGCTTGCCAAGAAGTATACCCCGGCAGTGGTGCAGGAAATAACTTCAGTGCCTGCAGAATTGTTGATTTCTGCAGCCAGAATGTATGCCCGGTCGGAAACGGCAATGATAGCTACAGGCATGGGAATGAGTCAGCAGGTTACCGGCACAAATAATGTATTCTCCCTGATAAATATGATGCTTATAACAGGTAAAATAGGGAAGGAGAGATGTGGTATCGATCCTCCCAGGGGGCAGAATAATGTACAGGGAACAACCGATGTAGGTGCATCTCCTGTTGTTTACCCGGGCTATATACCAATAGGGGATGATGAAAACAGGCGGAGGATAGCTAAATTATGGAAGACTGATTATGAAAAACTGTCGGGTACACCAGGATTGTCGACCGTCGAAATAATGCATGCCGCTCACAGGGGAGATATTAAGGCAATGTATATTATGGGAGAAAACCCCATGGTAACAGACCCCGATCTTAATCATACCGCTGAGGCTTTAAGGAACCTTGACTTTCTTGTTGTACAGGATATATTTAATACCGAAACAACACCTTTCGCAGATGTTATACTGCCGGCATCATCCTATGCAGAAAAAGACGGGACCTTTGTAAACAGCGATCGCAGAGTGCTCAGGGTACGAAAAGTCGTTCCTCTGCCGGGAGAGGCCCGTGAGGATTATAAGATCATTCTTGATATCGCCGAAAGAATGGGCTATGATATCGGATCCTATAAAGATGCTTCCTCGATATTTGATGAAATAGCAATGGCCGCCCCAATGATGGCAGGAATAGACTATAGCAGAATCGAACATGAGGGAATCCAGTGGCCTTGCCCTGATAAAAATCACCCTGGTACATCAACACTTTTCCTGGAGAGCTTTAATACACCTGACGGACTGGCTGCGCTAAATCCTGTCGATCATATAGAACAGCTTGAGCGTCCATCAAAAGAGTACCCCTTTATTCTTAACTCGGGCAGGATTCTTTACCAGTATCACTCTGCAACTATGTCGCGCAAAAATGATGCACTTAATGCCTATGCTAACGAAGCATATGTACTTATGAATAGCATTGATGTTTATAAGCAGGGACTGCGATCGGGGGATATGGTTAAGCTGTCAAATTCGAGGGGAGAACTGACCACTGTATTAAGAGAAAGCAATGAAGTTGCCGTTGGTGAGCTGTTTATGCCCTGGCACTTCTCGGAAGCCCTTGTAAATAACCTTACCAGGGCTGAGCTCGACCCTCATTCCAGAATAGCACCCTTTAAATTATCGGCCTGTAAAGTAGAAAAGGTTTAGTCTTTATTTGTATTGATTATTGATATTAAGAATCGCATTAACATATCGATATAAATTATATATTTGGTGGTTTAATCCTAAAAACCACTTAACCTGATGGAATCTGAAAAGAACGATTACCACATTAGTTTTTTTAAACCTACTACCGACAGCGCCAGGCGAAACCGTAATATGGTTGTTCAACTGGTTTTAATATGGGCTGTTGCGATATTCGGTTTCCAGATCTTATTAAAGATACTGGAGAAACCAGTGCCTGAGCAGGCATTTATTGATTACGAATCTTACTGGGAAGATATTAAAATGGGTGATAACACCAGTGATAAAATGATTGTTGTTGCACAGTCGGGACTGTCTGTGCTGGGCAAGGGAGGGATAGCACCCGAGCACAGGATTGCCCTCGATAACGCAGTAAGCTGGATAGCCTGGTCGATAGCTGACAGTACTCAGAAGCATGTCCTTCAATCGGCCTTAAGCGAATTTGAAGATTTGGCCGCTGCAGCTGAAAATATTACTGATGAAGAATATATCCGGGGTAAGAATGCCCTGATACCCGTTCTGAGCGATATCTTCAGATTAAGCCCTGGCGATATTCGCAGTAAGATAGCCCCCCTTGAGGTAAAGACCTCAATGATGGAATCTTTTAGTGATGAAAACAAAGAAGTGTTTGAGGAGGCCATGAAGCTCTACCTTATTCATAACCAGTCGGTTCTTACCGATACAAAATTTCTTGGTTTTCCATTCCATTACTTCTATACCGCTGTATTTCTGTTAATACTCTTTGTTGGCCTTTGCTGGCTGTACTGCGTAAGAACAGATATTTTTAATAAGAAATATGGTGTTGAAGACTAATCACTAAAAATTCCAGAAATGAAGAAAATTATTTTACCATTAATATTTTTATCCCTCCCCGCTCTTGCCTCTGCTGCCAATGCAGCAACACAGCTGGAGGGTGGCTTTAAAGTAGGGCCGGCGATTATTCTTATTACAATATTGGTATTATTTGTCCTTGTCGGTATCTTTTTCAGGGCAAAAGACACAACAGACTTTTATGCTGCCGGACGAGGAATCTCCAAGGTTGGTTCAGGTATGGCGATAGCATCTAACTGGATGAGCGCTGCATCATTCCTTGGTATGGCTGCCCTGATGTATGGCTCAGGTTATCATGGGCTTGCTTATGTGGTAGGCTGGACCGGCGGTTATGTGCTGCTGCTAATACTGATGGCAGGACAGATACGTAAGTATGGTAAATATACTGCGGCCGATTTTATAGGCGACAGGTATTATTCAACCGGCCTGAGGGCTGTGGGTGCAATTATTGCCATACTGATTTCAATAGCATACTGTGTCGGACAGTTCGGTGGCATAGGGCTTATGTTTAAGTGGGTGATGGGGATTGATTATAAGTGGGCCGTAATAATAGGGGGACTTGTTGTACTGTCGTATACACTTATATCAGGTATGCTCGGTGTTACAAAGAATATGCAGATACAATATATAATTATAATTATTTCCTTCCTGATACCTCTCTTTATCCTGACGGCCAAGTTCGATTATTTCTGGCTGCTTCCCCAGGTAGGATATGGATCGGTAGTATCTGATATTGTTTCCGGTTTACCGATAAACGAAACAAAGGAACTGATAAATTCGCTGGGTCACGATTATGCAATTGTACCCTCGCCGGAGTTTGCTATGCCCTGGGATCCGCCTACAGGCAAAACCTTCTTCCAGTGGATGGCCATAGCTTTTTCTCTTATGATTGGTACTGCAGGACTGCCTCACGTAATACAGAGATTTTACGTAGTACCAAAGGCAAGAGATGCAAGGTGGTCGGTTGTCTGGGGACTATTCTTTATTTGTATTCTTTACTGGAGTGCTCCCGCTTATGCTGCCTTTGGAAAGATTCTATCGTCAAATCCTGAAATAGGTGCACTGGCTAAGGATGCTATCGTTGTTTATACAGCACAGCTGGGTGATATTCATCCCTTGATTGTAGGTTTCCTTGCTGCAGGTGGTGTATCTGCGGCCTTCTCTACTGTATCCGGATTGCTGGTGGCTGGTTCTTCTGCATTTGCACACGACCTTTATGTGAAAGTAATTAACCCGGATGCAACACCCAGAAGGCAGTTATTATATGCAAGACTTGCAACAGTACTGATGGCAGTTATCGTTACCCTGCTTGCCTTGCAGAATTTTGCATTGATAGGCCAGCTTGTTGCAGTAGCCTTCTCACTTGCAGGATGTACAATCTTCCCACTCTTCCTGCTGGGTATCTGGTGGAGCGGATCCAATAAGCAGGGCGCCATAGCAGGACTGATAGCCGGCGGAACAGTTTCAATAATAGCAATTACTTATTTTATTGCAGGTAAGTCAGGGTTACAGCTGCCAGCTCACGAATTTGTGTCCTACTGGCTTGAAGCATGGTATTTTGCATGGATAGGGGCACCGCTTGCTATAATTGCCAATATTGTGGTCTCAAAACTTACCAAAGAAACACCAATAGAAATAAGAAAATTCCTTATAGAAAAGGTACACAGTTAATGAAGTTAGTTCAAAATAGTCCAACAAGGGCCCTCATATTTATTATGATTGCCCTTGTTACTATTGGGATTCTTATTGCACGAACATACTATCGCCATCAGGATGCAGCTGTTGACCCCCGAATTAAGGAGGCAAGAGTTCTGTATTCAAGGTATAACGATTATGCCGTATCCGGCGATTATTTCAGGGTTATCGCGCTGCTCGATTCAATAGAGAGCATATATTCATCGAGCTCGGATTATTCGCATGCTTATGAGATGGGAGTGTTGTACAACAATAGAGGTGCTGTTCAATTGACCATAGCTCTCTATTCAGACTCAATAGATAAAGATTTTAATCCTTATTATGGCTTCCCTGAAGATTCGCTTATTAATATGGCTGAGTCAAATATTAATTATGCGATCGACATCTATAATAACTGGATCTATCTTTATAAAGGTCTGGATAAGGATCAGATAAGATTTCTTATTAAACCCGGAATTGAGGCCGGTACAGATCTTTTTTACCGGGATATGGTTCCGGACATAATTGACGCCAGGGCAAAAGAGATATACAAGAGTATAGCTGAGTCAGGAAGAAGGTTGTCGGTCTGCTATACTAATCTTGGTGTTATTTACAGGCAAAGAGGAGAATTTGAGAAGGCAATACGTCAATATGAAAAGGCCCTTGAGCTGTGGGACAGAAACCTTGATGCTGAAAATAATATTAACAGGCTTTTGGGCCATCCTCTGAAAAAGAGAAATATAATACAAAAACTATTTCCCCCGGACAGGGATGATTAATTATATTATAAGATAAAAGATTATAAGATTAAAAGATTATAAGATTAAAGATTGAGAATATGAAAAGATTTATTGTTGCATTTGTTTCTATAATGATATTTGCGGGGCTGTATGCCCAGGAAGAGCAAAAATTCGGAATTAAGTTTTCGGGTTTTGTTAAAAACGATTTCTTCCTTGATTCGAGACAGACTGTTTCTGCAAGAGAAGGTCATTTCCTTTTATGGCCCTCAGCTGAATTACTTGATGAAGATGAGGTCGATATAAATGCCAGGGTAAACTTTAATATGCTGGCTATTCAGTCGCGTTTAAAGGGAGCTATCACCGGTCCTGATGCCTTTGGTGCAAAGACTTCGGGTGTGATTGAGGTTGATTTCTTTGCCCAGGCAAATGATAATATTAACCTGTTAAGGATGAGACATGCCTTTGTTAAACTGAATTGGACTAATCTTGAATTGCTGGCAGGACAGTACTGGAATCCACTCTTTGTAACAGATTGTTTTCCGGGAACTGTCTCCTTTAATACGGGAGCTCCTCTTCAGTCTTTTGCTCGTAACCCACAGATAAGAGCCAGCTATATAAAGGGAGATCTTAAATTTACCCTGGCAGCATTATCGCAGAGAGATTATACTTCAAGGGGAGAAAATGGTGTTTCGTCAGAATACCTTCGTAATTCTGCAGTGCCCGATATTCATTTTCAGGCCCAGGTTGGAATGAGTGATAGTGAAAGCGGAACAGCTTTTGTTATTGGTGGCGGTCTGGCGTATAAAACCCTTGTCCCGAGACTTGAAAGCGAAGTAGCACCCAATCAGGTTTACAGTGTTAAAGAAAAGCTTGGCGGACTGACGGCGATAGGATTCACAAAATTCACTACTAAACCGGTAACCCTGAAGCTCGAAGCACGCTATGGTGAAAATATTGCAGATGTTCTTGCTATAAGCGGTTTTGCTGTAAAGGATATCGTAGATCCATTAACCGGAGAGCAAAGTTATACTCCACTTACCAGTATGACATTCTGGGGCGAGATACAAACAAATGGGAAGGTCCAGCTTGGTGTCTTTGGCGGCGTATTTAAGAACCTGGGAACTAAAGATAGTGTGGATCCGGGTGGAGATGTTTACGGATTGGGAACGGATATAGATAATCTTATAAGGGTTTCACCAAGGGTGATATTTAACTCTAATAATGTAAGAATTGCATTTGAGATGGAATATACCCGTGCAGCCTATGGTTCAGATTTTGATGAATTTTATATTCCCGATTCTACTATCCCGGTATCGAATCTCAGGGGATTAGTAGCTATATACTATTTCTTCTGATTCCGAAGTTTTAAATCGCAAAACTATAATTATTAATAAAAAAAGGGCCAATGAATTCTTTCGGCCCTTTTTTGTTCTTCGTCCTTCGTCCGTTTCTATTTTCTTTTGGGCAGAGCTATTTTGCTCAGTATTATTGCTATACCTATTCCTGATACCATTTGCCATATTCCCCACCATGCAGCCATAAAAGCCATTCCTCCATTGGCTCCAAAAAGTTTGGGGTTAAAAATTAATACAAGAGCCAGGCCCGAATTTTGAATTCCTGTTTCAATGCTTAAAGTTCTTCTGTCGGCTCTCGATACTCTTGCAATAGTTCCAACCAGGTAACCGGTAAGAAGGGTCTGACTATTTAAAAAAAGTACGATAACAGCTATCGGGAGGATATATCCCGGCATAAATTCAAGGTTAGCCCAAAGAGCACCAAGGATGAATGTCATATAGAGGATAATAGAGATAATTTTTGCAGGCTTTAGAATTTTTGCCGTTGTTTTTGGGAACTTTATTGCAAAGATCATACCTGAGATTAGTGGAATACCTAATAAGATAAATACTATTTTTGCCATCTCCAGCGGATCGATCCTGATAGGTATATTTAAAGCCGATGCTGCTTCCTGGTATTTTACATATGCACCTCCCCATATAGCAAAGTTAAGAGGAGTAAGCAGGGTGGCCGATATAGTTGCAAAGGCAGTTAAACTTACCGAAAGGGCCACATTGGCTTTTGCAAGTGAAGAAATAAAGTTAGAAATATTACCTCCCGGGCAGGCTGAAATAAGAATCATCCCCATAGCAACAGATGGCGGAGGTTTAATTAAAAGTACCAGGCAAAAAGTAAGTGCCGGGAGAAGGATAAATTGAGATCCTATACCAAGAAGGGCCGATCTTGGATTTAAAAGTATATGCCTGAATTGTTCTGTTTTGATGTCGAGGGCCACACCAAACATTATTACTGCCAGGGTAATATTCATATATAGAAGTCCGCCATCACTGAAGTTGAGTCGGATGCCGTCTATCTGTGATAAAGTTTCATACATTTAGTAGTAGTTTTGTTTATCAATAGCCCCACAAGGTAATAAAGATGTATGAAGATCAGGCAAACATGCCAAAAAGCACATGCCTTTTAAGAGGGAAGGCAGAATAGACAAAAGAGTTATAAATAGACTAAGGACAAAAGACAAATGACTAAGGGAAAAGGGAAAAGGACCAATGGAATTAACCGTTGGTCCTTCGTCTTTGGTCTTTGGTCTTTATTTCTGTGCAAAATACATATCCCTCGCTGTCCTGGCCAGCCTGATAAACTCAGATCTGTATCCTTCTTCATCATTTCCCTTTGAGTTTTTTGCCATCTCAATAATGTTATCGATGGAATAATTGCCGATATGCTCAGATTCCCTCAGGATCATTCCGAAACCTGCCACTGCTGCAGAGAATCTCAGGTTTTCTGATGCCTTATCAAAATCCACAACAGGACCGGCAAAAGCTTTTTCCATAAGTGTGCTTATTGTTCCTTCGGGCTGCTTGTATCTTAATTTAATAGTAAGCAGTTCCTTGTTTGTTAGCTCTTTCTTTTTTCTGATATTCCTTTGCGGCTGATACTTCAGAGGATCTATTGATGGTACAGCCGTTTCAGCGTCGACAGGAACCAGTTCATAAAGAGCAGTTACTGTATGACCGGCCCCCATTTCTCCGGCATCCTTCTTATCATCGTTGAAATCCTCGTCATTAAGCAACCTGTTTTCATAACCTATCAGCCTGTATGACTTGATATGTTCAGGATTAAATTCTATCTGGAACTTTACATCTTTGGCGATTGTAAATAATGTACCCCCAAATTCACCAACAAGTACTTTTCTGGCTTCCTGGATATTATCAATATAAGCATAGTTACCATTCCCTTTATCTGCTATTATCTCCATCTTATCATCTTTATAGTTGCCCATCCCAAAGCCCAGAACGGTCATAAATACTCCCTGCTCACGCTTCTTTTCTATAAGACGCTCCATCTCAGCATTACTCGAAGAACCAATATTAAAATCACCATCGGTAGCCAGTATGATCCTGTTATTTCCGTTTTCCGAAAAGTTATCCATTGCTACCTTATACGCAAGGTTCAGACCTGCACCGCCTGCAGTTGAGCCACCTGCTTCAAGACGTTCAATAGCCTCGAGAATTTTCTCTTTTTGATTTCCCGGTGTTGATTCGAGAACAAGCCCTGCTGCCCCGGCATAAACTACTATCGCCACCCTGTCCTGTGGTCTTAGTTCATTTACCAGCATGGTAAAAGCTGATTTAAGAAGCGGAAGCTTATTGGGGCTGTTCATCGAGCCTGATACATCCAGTAAAAAGACCAGATTAGATGGGGGAAGCTCCGTTTTATCTATTTCAACTCCTTTAAGTCCTATATGCATCAGATAATGATCATCATTCCAGGGGCAGGTCGCTACTTCAGTATAGACAGAGAATGGATGTTCTCCCTCTGGCTCAGGGTAGTTGTACTTAAAGTAATTTACCATTTCTTCAATTCTTACCGCATCAATCGGAGGGCGTGCACCCTGGTTAAGGAACCTTCGCACATTTGCATAACTGGCCCGGTCAACATCTATTGAAAAAGTTGACAGAGGATTATTATGAACGCTCTTATATCCGTTCTCATGTATCGTTGCATAACCTTCTGTATTGTAGTTCTGCTGGTAGACATCGCTGTAGGTGGCAGGTGCATATCCGGTGCTTCCGGTATAGTCGTACGACATAATCTTTTTTGATTCTCTGATATTCCTGTTTGCTATAGTGGGACTGGTTTGGACTAGCTCAGAGGTAATATCCAGTTCCTTCTCAACACGCATTGTTCTGTCTGAGATATTAACATTGATTACTGTCCTGTTTCCAATCTTTTCGGTAACTATTAGTCTGCCTATGTAAATAAACTCAAGCTCTTTTGTTTTATCCGACACAGTAATTTTATAGTCGCCATTATCATTAGTAAGAGTGCTGTTTTTTGTACCTTTTTCTATAATAGTAACGCCGGCCAGGGGCTGTCCTTTGCCAAGTGTTACTTTACCTCTTATTTCTCTTGATCCGACTCCCATAAGAATAGCCGTTGATAAGAGTGCTATTAAGATTGTTAAAATTGATTTTTTCATGATTTCCGATTTTTAATTAAACTTTCTGTAATCAGGATGCAGAGAAAGGATCAATTCCATAAATATTTTTTAAGTTTTTTTGTTTATCTTATCTTTATTCTTGATAATCATATAATTAGTTAGCGTCTTTTATGCCGCTCGATATATCCGGAATAGAAAAAAATAATATTGCTGATCTAAGTTTATTAGATAAGTATCGCGCTAGTGGAGATCTTAAATTTCCGGGTATATTATTCGAAAAATATATGCACCTGGTTTACGGAGTGTGTCTTAAGTACCTGAAGGACAGAGAGGAGGCTCAGGATGCCGTGATGTCAATATTTGAGAAGCTTGTGGTGGAGCTGGAAAAACACAGGGTTGAGAATTTTAAGTCATGGCTTTACGTACTTACAAAGAACTATTGCCTGATGCGATTAAGAACTGCGGTAAAAGAGAGAAAGAAGGAAGCCGGTTTTATAAAAGATAATATTCCTTTTATGGAAAATATCTACGAACTGCATCCTATAGACAGAGAAAATGGAATTAGCGATAAGGCACTGGAGGATTGTATTAAAAAACTGAAACAGGAGCAGCTGAAATGTATAATGCTTTTTTATTACGAGAACAAATGTTATCGTGAGATTGCTGATAAGCTGAAGATTGATGAACTTAAGGTTAAATCTCATCTTCAGAATGCGAAAAGAAACTTAAAAATTTGTCTTGAATCAGGTGATGAGTGAGAAATATTTAAATAGAGACGAAAGGATGAAGGAGATCAGGAGATACCTCGATGGTGATATGACTGATAGTGAGAGGAACAGCTTTGAAAGGAAGCTCCAGGGTGATCCTTTTGACGAGGATGCCCTTGAAGGCCTTGGTAATTTGTCTGCCGATGATCTGGAAAAAGATTTAAACTCTCTTAATAGGCGACTGAAAAAAAGGCCTAACAGACAAACTCCGATCTACTATCGTATTGCGGCTGCACTTGTAGTTCTGATGGCTATTTCATCATTATTCCTTGTGAGGGAGCTTAAAAAGCCATCAATGATGGTATCGGATAATATATCGGTAAAGGAAGATAGCGTTTTTGATTATAAAGCACCTGGCTCTCCTGTTGAAACTCCTGATGAAACAATGCAAGAAGACAAAATAACAACAATGAGAAAGGAAGCAAAACCATCTCAGTCTGTCGGAGAGGAAGCTGAATTGAATCAGGAGGAGAATACTTTAATGCTTGATCAGGTCCTGGGTGAAAAAGCAGTTGCCATAGATACAGCTATAAGAACCGAGCCTGTTAAGATTGCGCAATCCGCACCTGAAATAGAAGAAGAGCAGGTTGTAGAGGGAGGTGCAGAGACAATTATAGCCGCCGAAGAAAGAAATATTACTGCAGGCAAGTCAGCAAAGAAGCTTATGGAGCCTGTTGCACCTCTCAGTGCCAGGGAAGAGGCCGCTGCTGAAGTTGAAGATGCAGGAAAGGGCGAAATCGCAAGGCTTGATGAAGATACAGAAGTTGTAATGACTGAGGCAGTAAAGGGAGAAGATATTGTTGGCAATCGTAGACCTGTACCTATGGGTGGAATGAAGGACTTTAAAGAATATATCGATACCGATCAGATTTTTCCTGCAGAATGGACTGAAAGCAACAGGGAGACAGTCAGGCTGGAAATTACTGTAGGGCAGGAGGGTGAAATAAAAAAAATAGAAGTGCTTAAAACGCCGTCCAAAGATTTTTCTGATGAGGCTGTAAGGCTTGTAAAAGAAGGCCCTCCATGGCTCCCTGCTACCAGAGACTCTGTTAGAATTGAAGAGTCAATAAAGATAAGAATAGTATTCAGCAGATAGGCTAATCCTCTTTTATCCTGTAAAAAAGGCCTCTTTCCTGAGGACTGGACTCAATCCTTCCCTCTGCTTCCAGAACATCCAGGTATTTGTTTATTTCGCTTATATGCAATCCCAGTATATCAGCCAGATCTGTCAGTGTACAGGGCCTCCTGGCTATAGTTTCGAGTATGGCTGATTCTGTATCACCCCTGTAAGACTTTATATTTTTACGGACAGGTGCTGCAGCAATAATCTCAACATTATCAAGTCCCCATCCCTCTTTTATCTGTTCAAGCTGTTTAATAGGAGCTTTTATAAGGTCTGGTACTGTTCCGGGGCGGTCAAGTGTATTGAGCTGGACCGAGGTAGGATTGATTTTAAGGATTGTTTCCCTGAGCTTTTCAAGCTCTTCCCTGCTGTCATTATAGCCTGGCAGGATAAATATTTCAAGCCATATCTTACCTTTAAACTCCTTGCTGAAATTAATCAGTCCATCTATATAAGTGCCTGCATCAAGTTCATCTGCCGGCCGGTTTATTTTTTTAAAGACCACATCAGATACTGCATCAACAGACGGAAGAACCAGGTCGGCGGCCATTAATTCAGATCTCAATTGTTTGTCAGACAGCAGTGTCCCGTTTGTAAGAACGGCAATTGGGATGGCCGGTTTTTTTTCTTTTAAATATTTTATTACATCACCGATTCTGGAGTTTAGGGTTGGTTCACCTGAGCCTGAAAAGGTTATATAGTCAGGGTCGGGATTATTCGCAAAGTAGTTATCAAGTTCATCTATTACTTTCAGGTAAGGAACATATTCCTTCCTTGTTGTAGATAGCAGGCTGGTTTTACCGACTTCGCAATAGACACAATCAAGAGAGCAGACTTTCTTTGGTACCAGGTCAACACCCAGCGACATTCCCAGTCGCCTTGAAGGAACGGGGCCAAACAGGTATTTATACATATCGTGGTTGAGTTATTGTACATTTATAAAGCACAAATATAATGTATCTCATCTGTCTCTTAAAGCCGGGGAACTATTATCTTATCATCAGATCAGGTTTCCCATCAAACAGTATTGGTTTACCCATGGCAAAAGTACTGTCGTGCCTGTTAAGCATAAGATACCAATCGGCAACTTCATCACTTGTTCCAA
>CAZWLP010000037.1:0-3609 GCA_964634565.1 uncultured Rikenellaceae bacterium
GAGCGGAGAAAGAGGTGAGAGGTAAATAGATAGTAAAGGCTCAAGGCGTAAGGCGTAAGATTTTAGGAGGAAAAGATGAGAGTTAATAGTCGATAGTCAGGCAGGTATGACCGCCTGTTGTGTGAGTTATTGTTTTGCTTCCTAACTTCCTGCCAGAGATGTTCCAAATATTCCTACCGCGAGTTCAGCCCAAAATAACAGAAAGAGTATCGCAATGATAATAATTGCAAGGGTTCGATAGGTGATATTCTTTACTTTACGTAAGGCTAATTCGACTAATAATCCTGTTCCAAAGAGCAAAAATCCTGCAATTATAAAATCGGAAAGGGTCCAATTTATTTCGTTTGTGAATTGCATTGCAATAAATGGAATAAGCAATATAATTGCCGCTGCTGATAAAATAATCTTAAGTCTTTTATTATTCATAATGTTTTATATTTCTATGTGAACTTTGTTCTGTATATTGTAATTAAAAGTACTTTGAAGTGCAAAGTAACATAATAAAATAGAAATCTGCAAATATGGTAAGTCCACTAACAAATATCTGAGGTCTTTTTTGTGTATCACACAGATATTTTATAGTTTGTTGCAGAGATAGAGTAATTCCTCATTAAATATGAAATATGAATATTTTTGGTAGCAAATCATTAAAAGACAGAAAGAATATTGGTCTGGCGCTTGGTGGTGGTGCAGTTAGAGGAGCCGCTCATGTGGGTGTATTGCATGCTTTAGAAGAAGCTGAAATAAAGCCGGACTATATTGCGGGGACCAGCATTGGAGCTTTTGTAGCAGCATTTTATGCTTTTGGCAAAGGATGGGAGGAAATTAATGAGATAGCATCGGAACTCAGATGGGTTGATATTACAAGGATCTCACTTTCGCGTTATGGATTGCTTTCGAACGATAAGATTCGTGATTTAATCATTAAACATATTGGAGATATAAGTATAGAAGATTCTGATATACCACTGGCTATTGTAGCAACTAATGCTGCTAATGGTGAAAAGGTGGTTATTAAAAAAGGTCCTCTTACAACTGCTGTTCTGGCAAGTACCTGTATACCTGGTATTTTTAGCCCTATTGAAGAGGGTGATAAGATGCTTGTTGACGGCGGAATTGTTGAAAGTGTGCCTATTAATACGGTAAGGGAAATGGGGGCTAAATATGTTATCGGAGTTGACCTGAATTCAAAACATGCCATTGGTAAACCGAATAATATTCTTGAAGTTATATTAACTAGCTTTCACTATATCGTAAGAACGGCAGCTTCTTTACAAACAGATGACGCTGATTTGTTAATTAAGCCTGATTTATCATTATTCAGCCGATCTGATATCAAGCATATTAATGATATTATTAAACAAGGGTATACAGATGCTGTAAAGGTATTAAAGAATGTTTAATAGTAAATCGGACGCAAGGCGCAAGATAGAAAGATGAAAGCTACGATGGACGTATGAAGAAGTAAGGAAGAGTGTATTACAGGTTCTTCAGGGCGTGGTCGTAGTCGGGTTCTTCGCTAATTTCAGCTACCTGCTGTGTATAAGCAATCTTTCCTTCTTCGTCTATGATAACTATGCACCTTGAATTCAGACCCTTCATTGGTCCGTCTATCAGGTTTAATCCGTAATCCCTGGCAAACTGCCCGGTATCGAAATCTGATAACATAACCACATCTTCAATTCCTTCTGCTCCGCAGAACCTGGCCTGGGCAAATGGGAGGTCCCTGGAGATACACAGGACGGTGGTATTATCCAGGTCGGCAGCCCTCTTGTTAAAATTACGAACCGATGCTGCACATGTTCCGGTGTCTATGCTGGGAAAGATATTTAATACCAGCTTCTTTCCTTTAAAGTCACCCAGTGTCTTAACAGACAGGTCGGTAGCTACAAGATTAAAATCCTTTGCCATGCTTCCCACTGCCGGTAATTCTCCACCCGTATTTATGGTGTTTCCTTTTAATGTAATCTTTGTCATAATATATCTTTTAGCTTATTTCGGTCTTTTACCACGCAACTAACAAATTTAGACCATTCTATGTTTATAACATTAAAAATGTTGTATTTGTTTATTAAAACTACAAAGGGCAAAGAGGCAAGAGCAAAGGGCAAAGAGGGAGAAAGACTCCGCAGTCGCTCTTCGTAGCTTCGACGGACTAAGGGTTGTTCGTGGTGTGCGGGTGGAGTTAGTGGCGGGTGATTTTGATTTCGTCGTTTAGTTCCAGTATTTTTTTAATAAAGGCCTCATTTGTATTTGGACTGATATAGATCTCGTCGTATTTATTGTATTTAATTATCAAGCCCTTATTCGATGTTGCAGGTCTGAATCCTACCCATAGAGTTTGTCCGACTACTATCTCTCTTATGCGGTGAAGGCTTATTTTGCCATGGAAGGGTCCGCTTCTGTAAATCAGTCCCTCTTCTGACAGCTTGTAGCTGGTTCCGAAATACAGCCAGAACAGGAATATAACAACCAGCATTAGCAGGATTATTACCCCGTATTCGTTTTTTTCTATTTTCCCGCTTATTAGTCCCGAAACAGTTAACCAGATCAGAAATCCGTTTAATCCAAATACCAGTACACTGAATAATATATCTTTTTTACTTTCGAATTTCATTTTTATATCAACAGAGCCATTCCCAATATACTCAGGGAGCTGAAATAAAGTAATTCGACTTACTCTTTATCCCAAAAATCAATACATTTTTCCTGTTCGGCAATTCTCAATACTGAAAAACCTAATTCAATTGCTTTACTGAAGTCTTCACATCCCTGCTCCTTTTCGCCTAATTCATATCGTGCCAGTCCACGAAGAAAATAAGCATTTTTATTATTTGGGTCCAGGGATATCGCCTTATTACAATCATATACTACCCCGTTCATGTCATCAGGAAACCTTGTTCCGGCCCTGTTTACATAAACTCTTGCGTCTAATGTGTCTGTTAATAAATAGCTGTTAAAATCATCTAAGGCCAGTTTGGTCATACCTGTTGCCAGATATATCCTTGCTCTGTTCAGATATAATTCAGGTTCCGGCGATTTTGCTATTTCATCCTTAAGAGTCTTTAAGAAATCATTAAACTCAGGCTTTGTCCAAAATCCCATAGTAGCTTTTATCCTGCCGCTACAATCGTCGTCGATTAAGTCAAAGGACACATAGTAATCTCTTTGAAAAACCTTATACTGCCCATATCCTTCGCACATTTGCCCTTCTTTATCAATAAATTTGATTGTATCTCCTGATAATTCATATGCTGAAACAGCATCAACAGTCTGGTCGTTCCCAAAATCAACATCTACTAATCCATTCTCTTTAAACTCAAAGCCTATTGGACCTGTCTGTCCGATCCTTACCCACTTGCCGATAAGAGTATTTTCGGACTTTGTTATTGTCTGATTATTTTGGTTTTTATCCGTGCTGCAGGAAAATAATATTCCGGCTGAAAGGATTATCAAAAAAATAAGTTTTGTTTTCATCTATATCGGTTTTGTTTTTTACAATGCTGCTTTTTTAAATGACCAATAATGTATATATAAGGTATTAGAGGCACTAAGGTAAAGATATTGATGGAAATTCGATATGTTTTATTACAAAAAATATCCTGAGAC
>CAZWLP010000037.1:3709-15002 GCA_964634565.1 uncultured Rikenellaceae bacterium
TTATCAGGGATAAATTTCGTAACTTACTATCCATAACCAAAAATTATACACAATGAGGAATATCTTATTATTTTCCAGGCTGGTTCTGGTATTACTAATTGCAGGATCATGTAATCAGTCCGCCAAAGTTGTAACACCCGAAAAGGTGGGTATGTCGTCAGATTCGCTGGCTCTTGCTGCACAGACAATAAGCGGCTATGTGGAGAGCGGAGATCTTGCAGGAATGTCTGTTATGGTGCTAAAGGGTGGTAAGATTGTTCAGCGTGAGAATTTTGGATATGCTGATATTGAAAACAAGGTGCCAATAGAGGATAATACTATCTTCAGGATCTATTCCATGACCAAGCCTGTTACGGCTGTAGCTTTGATGACTCTCTATGACGAGGGCAAGTTCGAACTGGATGATAAGGTATCTGAGTATATTCCTGAATTTGAAAATATGATGGTGTATAATAGCGAAGCATCCCATTACCTGGATTTCCAGGAGCAGGAGATGACCATCAGGAATCTTTTAACTCATACTTCGGGTATACCATACGGGTGGTCGCCTAATTCCTTTGTTGACTCATGCTACAGGGCAAATAATATTATGAACTGGGATTCTACCGTAGCATATAAGGTAAAGCAGATATCAGAGCTGCCGCTGAAGTACCAGCCAGGTACAATGTGGGATTACGGACTCTCAATAGATGTTGCTGGCTATCTTGTAGAAGTTATTTCGGGCGAGCCACTTGATGAGTTTTTCCGGATAAGGATCTTTGATCCATTGAAAATGGATGATAGCGGCTTCTATTGCCCTGAAGAAAATCACAACAGGCTCTCAGAGGTATATACTCATAATCGCGAAGGAGATCTTATGCAGATAACTGACTCTGTGTCGGATGTTTTCAGAAGACCTGTAACAGCATTTCTCGGAGGCGCAGGGATGGTGTCGACGATGGATGATTATTCCCGATTCTGCGAAATGTTATTAAATGGTGGTGAGCTGGATGGAGTACGTATACTGGAGGAAGAGACAGCCGGACTGATAATGTCGGATCAGCTTCCTGAGGGAGTTGTGTATGGAGATGATGATATGGGCTTCGGACTTGCAGGTCAGGTTAATCTTGCCAGCGGTGAATATAGCTGGTCGGGAGCTGCCACAACCAGCTTCTGGATAGATCCTTCGAACAATCTTATCGTTCTTGCCTTTGCCCAGCTTATGCCAAGCAACTATGCCCCGGCCGGTGAATACAGGAAAATTGTAGGCAGATCAATTATGGAGTAGTAACTGCTGGCTCAGGCTTACTGTATAGCTGTTTTCTCAGTATGCAATAGTTAGAGCTATAGGATGTAAATACATATTAAAATACGTATTTTAATATGTATTTAATCGATAATATATTTCAAAGGATTATATCTAATTCGTTTTGCTCTGGTTCTTAAAATACTTTGATGTTTTTACGAGTATAATAATCCCAATTACAAAGGATGAAATAGCTACTATAAGCATGCCGGCACCAACTCCATAAAAGGCAAAATCGCTTAGATTCATAGGTAAGTCGCTAATTACGAAAAAGATCAAAGCCAGACCTATTGGGTTATATTTTAATAATGCCCAGATAGCAACAAAGTAATTCCATTTCAATTTGCTTTCTTTTAAAGCCAGGTATGCAGGTATTATTGTTACCAGACCTGCAATAATTGATAATACATTATGGGTTAAAAATGTAAGTATAAATACTTCAACTAATCCTGCCAGAATAAAAAACAAATCAAGGCGGTTCAGTGTTTTTAATTTTTGATCAGATTCATTGATTTTTTTCATTTTTTTACTGTTTTATTGGTGCTTTAGATTCTATCTGCCCTATAACTTATCTTTATTTAATTATGATCTTTATATATATATGTTTATGAAGCACTTCTGTAGCTGACGCTTATTAATTATATACTTGTAAGCTTTTACGGACTGAGTCCCGGCAAGCAAATGTCAGGACTTCAACCATCTTAATGCTGCTGCTTCTGTGGAAAAGGGTTTTACAATAAATCCGACTTTTTGTATTACGTCTGCCTCAAAAAGCAATGATGCTGCAGTAGAGTAGGGGTCGTTCACGATAAAGGCCTGCTTCTTACCATTTATTATATTTTTAAGATCAGATAAGAAATCAATAATCTCATCCAACTCGCTGATGCTTATTTCAAATTTGCCATCGCTATAATCTGAAAGAAGGTTATACTTTTTATGGGTAAATTCCTCCATACCTAAGAACTCGGTCCAGGCTTCTCCGATATCCTGCTTGCTTATTGATCCGGAATGTTTATATCTGATTATCCTGTTATCATGATCGATGCTGATTGAGTATTTCATTGCTTCCATAAACAAACTGTTACCTGTAAATGAATGTATTGCAATTACTAAGTTAAATATATTGATGGAATTTCGATATGTTTTAGCGTTAAAAATAACTAAAGGTGAATGTCAGTCAATAAACTGTATGGGGCACACCTATGTTCCGAATACCCGGCACTTCATAGTACGGAGCACTATAAGTAAGGGTGGATGGGTAAATGGGTGTAGTTTATCGGATATCAGTTTTTAATTCTCAGCTTAAGCTTTTCAAGAACAAGATATACCACCGGTACCACAATAAGAGAAAGCAGCATGGAGCTTGTAATCCCTCCTATCAATACCCAACCTAGTCCGTTTTTCCATTCACTTCCTGCTGCCTGTGACATGGCAATAGGCAACATGCCTGCTATAGTAGATATTGCGGTCATAAGAATGGGGCGTATCCTTAGTTTAACTGCACTTACTATAGCCCGTGTCATTCTCATACCGTCTTTTCGTAAGGTATTAATAAAATCTACAACCAGGATGGCATTTTTTGTTACCAGTCCAATTAGCATAATCATTCCCAGCATAGAAAAAATGCTGATAGCTTCATTTGCCAGAGCCAGGGCAAGCAGGGCCCCTATTACCGACAGCGGTATAGAAAACAAGACCACAAAGGGGTGGAGGTAACTTTCGTACAGGGCTACCATAACAAGATAAACGAGTACAATAGCAATTAATATTGCTATACCAAGCGTGCCAAAGGCATCTGCCTGAAATTTAAGGTCGCTTTCGGGCAGGTACTCTACACCTTCGGGGAATGGAGTATTGTCGAGCAAGTGCAGTATGTCGTTACCCACATCGCCTACAGGTCGGCCAATAGCTTGTGATTCGAGTACTACAGAGGAAATGCGGTTATAACGTTCAAGCCTCGATGAACTGGTGACTTCAGAGATATCAGCAAACTGTTCGAGCTTTACTGACTGAAGCGAGTTGCTTATAAGCGTCAGGTTTCGTACATCTTCAACAGACTGGCGATTGAAGGCATCGAGCCTGATATTGATGTCGTATTCAAAATTGCCTTGCTGTAATTTATTGTCAGTATTACCGCTAAATGAAGTTTGTATTGTTGCCCCGGCCATTTCCGGACTCACTCCCAGTTGTGCCATCTTTTCTTTATCGAAACGGATAAGCAATTCGGGCATGCCTTCTTCTATAGTAAGTTTTACATTATTTGTTCCCGGGATATTTCGGATCTTCTTCATCATTTTATTTGAAAATGCCATTAATGTATCCTTATCGGTGCCCTGAAATACAATTTGTATTGGTGCTTCATCAGCACCACCCATCAGTGTCACAATTCCGGTGCGTACTTTTACATTGGTAAAGGTGGAGTTTAATTCGTTTTCCATCTGCTTAAAAAATATTGCAGATGAAATGTTGCGCCGGGTTTTGGGAACCAGCTTAACACTTATTTCTGTTTTATCGTAGCCCGACTGAGCTGTAAATATGCCTGATGCTTTGCCCACTGAGCTGTAGATTCCTGTAACCTCCGGTTTAGAGCTTATATATTTTTCAATCTCACGTGTGGCAAGGTTATTTTGTTTAAGTGTGTAATTCTTTGGGTATTCTATTGTTATAATACCTTCGCCCACATCACCCATACTTAGAAACTCGCTTCCAATATACCCGCTTCCTATTAGTCCGACCGATAACAGTAGCAATACTGTGGCAATAAGGAGGGTCCAGAAGGCCCGGCGTAATGACCATAGTAAAATATTATGGATTAGTGAAGTAAACCTTTCTATCCATGATTCAAATACTCTTATTATCCTGTTCCATATCCCTTTCTTATTATTGATTTCAAGTTTTGAAAATCGTGATGTAAGTAAGGGAACCAGTGTGAGAGCTGAGAAAGTACTTATTACTACTGCAATTACTACCACCATTGCAAATGGACCTATAACAGGTGAAATAATGCTTTCTGAAAGTGCTACGGGAAGAAATACAACAACAAGAACCAGTGAAATAGAAATAACGGTAAGACCAACTTCATTTACACCATCGATAGTTGCCTGCCATCTGTTTTTACCCATTTCAAGGTGTCGGTATACATTTTCTAAAACCACAATGGCATCGTCTACCAGTGTGCCTATTATTACTGACAGTGCCAGCAGGGTCATCAGGTTTAAGGTATAATCAAACAGCTTAATGCCAATAAAGGTGGCTATCAGTGAAAGCGGAACACTTATCATTACAATAAGCGCGTTGCGGCCACTATGCAGGAAAACAAGCATTATTGCCGTAACAAGTAAGATCGCGTAGAACAAATCGTGGACCACACCACTGGCAGCCTCTTTAATTAGTACAGAGCCATCCAGAGGAATACTGAATCTCAGGTTAATATCTTTATATTCAGCCTCCAGCTTTTTTATTTCCTCCTTCACCTTATCGCTTACCAGTACCGTGTTTGCATCCTGTTTTTTTGTTATCTGCAGTCCTATGGATTGTTTTCCGTTGATACGGTAAATTGTTTCGGGCGACTGTTCAGCGTCGATAATTTCTGCAATATCTTTTAGCTTAATCACCGAGCCATCTGCTTTTTGTGCAATTATATGATTTGCCAGTTCGGCTATTGATACAAATTTTCCCGACATGCGCAGGGATGTTTGTCCGTCGCTATTTTCTATCCTTCCTGCCGGGTAGTTGAAATTGGATTTCTGAATTGCCTGTACTACCTGTAAGATTGATATATTGTAATTATCTAAGATCTGGTTATTTACATTTACCTGGATCTCGCGCGGTGTAGCGCCAATTACACTAATTTCTCCAACACCCTGTATCTTTGTCAGTCGGGGACGGATTCGGTAATCGAGCAAGTCGTATAATTCAGCAGCTGACTTATCGGCTTCAATGCCCAGCGTTAATATGGGCATATCACTCACCGACACCTGTGTTACCGACGGATCAAGAGCAAAGGGAGGTAATTCGGATTTTATCGTTTGTATTTTTCTTAGAGCTTCATTAAGTACCGGTTCTACTTCTGTTCCGATATTAAGCGTTACTACCACCAGTGAAACACCCTCTTGTGAAATGCTGCGCACAACATCAACATCAGGCAGGCCTGAAACGACTTCTTCTATTTTCTTGCTTACGCTATTTTCCACTTCTGAAGGAGCAGCCCCCGGATATGGTGTGACAACCGTAAATACAGGCGCATTGAATTTAGGCAGCAGTTCGTAATTCAGACTGCTTAAGCCCATTAATCCTAAAAAGGTAAGGCTTATAAAGATGACCACAATCAGTGTAGGTCGTTTTACTGATAATTCAGAAATATTCATGGCTTCTGATTTTTCTTAGTTTTTAACTTCAACTTTGCTCCCCTGTTCCAGGTTAATCTGTCCGGCAATAACAATTTTATCTCCCTCATTAATACCCGAATGTATCAGCACCTTATATTCGTCCAGGCTGGCAGCAGAAACGGATTTTTTTGTTACACTATCACCTTGTACCACGAATATATATGGGTCTGTAATGCTTCCGACCAGACATCTGCGTGGTATAATAATTTCCTTTTTTTCTGACTGAAGCTCAAAGACTGCTGTGCCGCTCATACCTGGCTTAATGGAGGCAGGCGGACTGGTTAGGGTAATAAATACATTGTACCGGCCCGACAAAGAATTATTTACCGCAATCTCGTTTACCACACCACCAAATTTTAGGTTTTCAGATACTGATGATTTGATGCAGGCGCTGTCGCCCTTATTAATTTTCAGAATATCGTATTCCGACATTTGCACTACAAATTGCAATTCGCTCTGCTGCGAAATAGTGAAAAGGGAAGCTCCCGGGACAATAAAACTACCTTTTTCAATATTCCTGGCGGAAATAAAGCCACTTACCGGAGCAGTGATTTGAGTATTACTCAATTGTTTTTCAAGCTGCTGAAAGCTGGTTAGTGCATTCTGGAATCTCAGCTTTACACCTTCGTATTGTTGCTGGGTAACAGCATCGCCGGCAACCAGGTTCTTATAACGTTTCAGATCGGCTCTGGCATTCTCAAGGTTTATTTTTGCCAGTTCGTACTGACCGGTTAGTAAACCTTTTTCTACAGTAACCAATACTTGTCCGGCTTTAACGAAATCGCCGATATCGGCATATGATTGTATTACATTACCCTGTGTTTCAGATATAACAGCCACCTGCCTGGCTGCACGAAACAGACCGTTTTCTGTAATTGAAAGAGAGGTTTTTTGTCTGGAGGCTGTAATAGTTTTTACCGGTACAATCTCGTTGTATTGGGTCATCTTTTGTAGCTGCTCATCAGTTGCTGCCTTATTTGAAGCCAGACGAAATGCAAGCAATGCAAGAAGTAATAGCGGGACTGAAATATTTGCTATCTTTTTAATTATTTTCATGATTATAGTATTTAGAATTACTTATTTAATAAGGTTCCATAAAGTTTTCTCAGTTTCAGTTCAGCACTTTTTACTTTGAACATGGCATTATGGGAGCTTACCACGCACTCTGTAAGTTGATTTTCTGAAAGTATTAAATCAGTAAGCCCAAGTATCTGCTGCTGATAAGCGAGCAGGTTTGCCTGGTAATTTCGTTCGGCAGATTTTACATTCTCCCTGAGAATGGAAAGCTCCTGCTGGCTGTTATGATAATTTTGCCATGCTTCCCGCCTTTCTTTGTCATCGAGCAGCTCGGTTTGTGATACCAGGGTTTGCAGCTTCTTAAGCTCAATTTCCTGTTTTTTTATCCTGTTTTTACGTGCAAAACCATCAAACACCGGTATACTGAGTTGCAGGCCAACAATACCTGACTTATAGAAGCGATCGTTGCCGCCATCAAAAAAATCAAATTTATTTCTCATTCCCTGGTAGTAGTGCTGGCCAAAGGCCGATAGAGCAGGCAGGCAGGATTGCTTTTCGATGGTGGCCTGTAAACCTGTTGTTTCCTTCTGCTTATCAATTATCTGCAGCTCCGTTCTTCGATAAGCTGTATTTACCACTGTAGCCATTTCTTTTTCATCTATAGAGATATTTTGAGACAGGAGCATCTGAAAGTCCATACTTTGCCCTGTAAGCAGCCTAAGCAGATTTAATTGTTCTTTATAATGTTCGGCAAGTTTTTGTTTCTCGATCTTTACTTTATTTATATCAATTTCGAGTCGTTCCACATCAGCCCTCCGTGCCATGCCATTTGATCTTTGCAGCTCAACAAGGCTTTTTAGTTTTTGCATATTTGCAATAGTACTGTCGAGTGCCATCAGCTGCTTATTGAGGGTTTGACACAGACAGTAAAGTTGGGATACCTGGAGAACTACCTCTTCTTTTTTCAGTTTTACATTCAGCTCATTCAGTCTGATCATTTCAGAGATAAGGGTAAGACTGGTAAAATAGCTTTGATTATAAATTAACTGACTGAATATAAGACCGGTGTTCCAATCGTATCTTGTACCAAACTCAACCGCTATAGTACCCTGCTGACCAATTATTTCGCCGGGTATAACTATTTTAGGGATGGCATAATAGTTTGAGAAGGTGCTGTAGGCCTGCACTTCAGGTAATAGCTTACTCTTGTTCTCTTTTTGCTGAAAAATTACTTTTTGTCTTTCCAGATCAGCAAGCTCTATACTATAATTATTTTCAAGAGCCAGGGCCACCACCTCTTCTAATAATAATGTATCAGGCTGGTTTTGAGCCGAAGAAAACATTGAAGCTGCCAGGCTTATAGCAATAGTAAATATTAGTGCTTTCATATGTTATGAATATTTAAATATAATACCTACCGGTAGGTATGTTAAATAGTAAAAAAATTTATGTTTTAATAAGATTATAAATAGCATTCCAGAGGTTAAATATCTCGCCCTGTAAATCATCGAAGCGCCCTTCCAGCATCAGCTGCATTCCCAGTCCGTCATTAACACTGATAAACATGCGTGCCAGCTGTTTATCGCTTATATGTGTTTTTATTTCGCCACTTTTCTTGGCATTTTTAATTACTTCAATCCAGGCATTTCTCTCATTCTCATGGCTTATTATTATTTTATCAGGAAAATCGGGGAACAGGCGCAGTGCATCAAAGGCCATTTGAAAATAGGAGATGCCCATTTTATCCTTGCCATCGTAGACTTCCTGCTGTACTTTATCAATAAATGACACTATCCGTTCAAGATAACTAATCATAAATTGCTTAAGGTTATCTTTTGACAATTCTTCATATGCTTTATCACCTCCCTCCATCAGATATATCTGAATTATTTGTCTGAACAGTTCCTCTTTTCCGGTAAAATAGTGATAGAATGCACCCTTGGTTAAGCTTACGGCTTCCACAATTTCTTTAAGCGATACTTCATTATATCCCTTTTGCAGAAACAGGTTAAATGCTACCTGCACTATTTTATCCTTTGTATCCATGTTTATTAATAAGTTAAATACCTACCGTTAGGTATGTAAAGTAACAATATATTTTTTAAACAAACAAATAATTTGTTTTATTAAGGTGGAAATGGCTTATAGGGTGGCAGGTTTATTGTATGATTATATGATCGTGTGATGGAGTAGATGGTATCCAGCTTAACTCTGGCTCAGAATATTTGACTCTTAATTATTCGCTCCTATTTGCTTCTATATTGTTACTGGGAGTGTACTTATAATATTCCCTTTTCAGCAGATCCCGTTTGATTTCTTTTCCGTGACCGGGCAGGAATATTTCACATCCTGTGTTTAGAAGTTTATTCCAGCTTTTTATCATTTCTGCCTGATTATCAGCAAAGGGTGGGAAAACTGAATTCTTAAAAATCCCAAACAATGTATCACCTGCCAGAGCTATTTCATTATCGACCAATACCGACAGTGAACCTGATGAATGGCCCTTGGTTCGAATTATCTTAATATCCGTCCTGCCATCATGAAGTTCAAAATATTCATCAACCAGAATATCGGGAGTAAAGGTCTTATATCTGAAACGTTTTAAATCCAGCTTTGCTCCGATTCTGACAATAAATTTTGTTATAGGTATTGTGCCACCTGGCACAGGAGTAAATCCGGCTTCTGTAAATTCCTTCTCATGTTCACTGACAATTATCCTGCATCCATAATCATTTTTTATTCTGGCAGCATTCTGGCAGTGATCGAAATGGGTATGTGTTAAAACCAGATAATCAATTTTAGTATTGGAAGGCTGCACTCTTTTGATATTCTTATCAAGATCCCGATAAGCAGAGCTTATTCCTGTATCAACTAAAATATTACATTCTTCAGTTATAATTAAATAGGCATTGCTTCTTCCGGACAGGACCTTAAATATTTTATTGCCACTATTGGTTTTCCAGCTTTTCATAATGGGTTTAGCTTATTCAATCTATGTTTTGACTTTGAATTCCAGTATATCTCCTGTTCTGGGTGCTCTTGTTAAATCTTATATTTGGGAAGCCAAGGCCTAAGCTTAGTAATCCGTGAAGTGTTGCAAGAGGCAATAGTATAAGTCCTGTTAATTCTATTCCCAGTTCGTAAAGCAATGAACTGTCTTTATAGGGTCTTCCCCTGAGCCTTGATCGAAAAGCACTATAGGGAATACCATATATATTACCTGCCAGTATAAGCTGAGCTGCAGAGAGGATTACACTTGCTTTTTTACGGCCGTATTCATTAACAATTGAGTCATAGGCATATTTACCTGGAATACCTTTCGAATCAGCAAAGTGTTGGGCAAACATTATAGCCTTGGCTTCGTCAGGTCTGATATATTTTCCGTCCCCAACCAGGAAGCTGCATATTTCTTCCTTACTCATACCTTGCTGAAGGGCCATTTTAGTATGCTGATATGAGCAGGCAGCGCAGCCGTTTACCTCGGTTATCGCCAGCTGTATGCGTTCAATAAACTGCTTATCAACTAACTTGCTCTTGTTATTGCCAATTAGTTTTACAAGTGCTCCCGGAACGAAAACAAAGGCTCTGTACAGTTCCCATAAGTTAAACTTTCGTTTAAACTCATTTATTGAGACAATTGATTTCGGTAATAAGATATTATTTCCCATCCTTATTTTTAAATGGCAGTAAAAGCAAAAATCCTGCCGTATAATTATTTTGTTCTTTTGAGGCTCAGAATATATTCTGCTTCCAATACCTAAAATTCAAGTATATCACCTGTTTTGGGTGGTACTTTTCCGAACTCTCCATAGAAGGCGCAGAGGGCCGGCAGGGCTGTGCAGTGTGATGGGTAGACATGTTGTACCTTATTCTTTTTAAGATAGCTTATGGTTTCCTTTGTCTGCAGGTTATTTTTCTTTAAGTGAAAGCCACCAATTATACCATAGAGCCTATCAACGCCTGTTGCCTGTTTTGCGTGCTCAAAGGTGTTTATTACTCCGGAATGACCGCAGCCGGTAACAATAAACAGTCCTTCGTCCATTACCAGGGCCAGTGCACTATCGTCGGCTACAATATCGGGACTGCCATCTTCGAAGGTAAACCCGGTGGTGGGTGATTCATATTCTGACTTACGGGGTATTGATCCCAGGAAATATATCTTATCGCTTATTTTGTAGGCTTCAGAGCTGCAGATAAGTTCAAACCTGTCGAGCAATTCTTTTTTTGTCTCTCCAAGACCAATATACTTTTCACCCTTATTTCCGTAACGCTTTACAAAGCAATCGGGGTGACAGAGCAGGGTACCCCTCTCCAGGAACCTCAGCCCGTTGCCATGGTCGTAGTGACCGTGACTTAATACTATAAGGTCGATATCGCCCAGATCGATATTCATTATCTGTGCATTCTGCAGATAGAGCTCCGACTGACCGGTATCAAAAAGAATCTTCTTTGAATCGTATTCTATCAGATAGGATAATCCATGTTCGGCCTGGGTATATGTTCCGGGACTGTTTTCGGTTAATATTGAAATACGCATAATTTGGCTGCTATGGTTGATTGATAAAGGTAGGGAAAATAAGAATAAAAACAGGAAACAGGAAAC
>CAZWLP010000037.1:15102-22328 GCA_964634565.1 uncultured Rikenellaceae bacterium
GAAACCCGAAACCTGCCTGTTGGGAAGCAGGAAACAAAAGGTTGAAAATGCTAAAGGCCAATGGTAGAATAAGGTTTGGGATAGGGATAAATATGCAGAACTTTTAATTTTTTTTTTTAATTTTTAAATAGCGATATTAGTAAGCCGAATAATTTTATGTTTGTATCCGAAACAGCAAAATTATTGTTACTGCATCTTCTTAATAATTAATATTGAGCAAGCTTGATCTTACACTGGTATCCCGTCTTAAGAGAGGTGATCAATCATCTTTTAATGAGATTTACACACTTTACTATTTAAGGCTGTTTTATTTTGCCAGGGAATATGTAATATCTGAGAAGGATGCAGAAGATATTGTTCATAATGCATTTACCAAGTTATGGCAAAAGAGATCTTCTCTTCTGGAGAATACTAATCTTGAAGCATGGTTGTATAAAGTTACCAGAAACGAAGCTCTTTCTATGATTGATCATCGTAAGGTTGTTGATAAGCACAGGAAAATTCAGGAGAGGAAGATTCTAGATATTAACAGCAGTGCATTAAGATCCTTTGAGTTGCCCCAGGATACTGTTTTTGATATAAGGGATATTATAGAGCAGCTGCTTGAGTCTATGTCTCCTCAGTGCAGAAAGGTTTTTATCTATAGCAGGACAATGTCTTATAAAGAGATTGCTGAAAAGATGTCGATATCTGTAAAGACCGTTGAGTCTCATATGTCGAAGGCCCTGGTAATATTCAGAAGGGGTCTGTCAGATTATTTCTCAATGTTTTTATTACTTTTTTTAATTTAATAAGTATACCGTATCAGGGTTTTTCTATTCTGAGCCGTTATTAAGTAGGAAAATCGTGAATATCGGTTTTAATTATTCTGTATGAATGAATCAATTTTAATTAGTTTTATCAGGGGCCAGGTCTCTGAGAATGAGCAGGAAGAGATTATTGCGTGGATTGAAGAATCAGAAGAAAACAGGAGACAATTTAACTCTCTGAAGAATCTGTGGGCCTTAACTCCTCCCTCAGAATATTTTAAGCAGGTACATGATTCAGGTATCCTTGCCAGAGCAAATAAGATTACCGGGCTGGCGAGGAGGAGATTAGTGCTGGAGCTGTCAAAATATGCTGCTGCACTTGTACTGATTATTATTGCATCTTCTTTAACATTTCTATTGACAAGATCAAAGATTGAGAAGGATCTGGGCCTGTCGTGGCAAACTATTACCTGCCCCCCCGGTCAGACATCTGAAGTTGTCTTTCCTGATGGCTCTGTTGCCACTCTTAACTCAGGCTCATCAATTACTTATTCGGCTAACTACTCTGTATCAGAGAGAAGCGTTAAGCTTGAAGGAGAAGCTATGTTTGATGTTATAAGCAATGCTGAGATCCCGTTTACGGTTGAAGCAAGAGGAATAGTAGTAAGGGCTACCGGTACAAATTTTAATGTTGATGCTTATCCTTCTGATCGTGAAATGAATATAACTCTTGTTAACGGCATAGTTCAGCTTATTGCAAGCGGTGGCAGGTTTCTCTCAGAGATGAAACCGGGAGAGAATGCCAGGATAGATATGGTTGCCAATAAGCTATATCTCTCGGAAGTTAATACAGACTATTATATTTCATGGCAAAAAGGAATAATAATGTTTTCCAATAAAAGACTTGGAGATATTGCGCTGGATATGGAGCGATGGTATAATGTAAGTATTATATTTTCAGATCCGAAGATGGAAGATATAAGATACTCGGGAGCGATTTTGAAAAACAAACCTGTGGATCAGGTTCTTGAAATACTAAGGCTTACATCTAATTTTGATTATGATATTAATATTCAGGAAAATAAAGCAAGTATAATAACTATAAAATAAGTGCCTATGAAAATAGAAAAGGCCGGTTGATATTCGCACTATCAGCCGGCCATGTAAAGTGAAGACTTCTAGAGTCCGCTCACTCCTTCGTTAATTAAAGGAATGTCAAATCACAATCTAAATTTATGAAAAAACCAGAAAACCTTCCTCTTAAAAAGGGAATATTAATTCTACTGATGATGAAAACCTTTTTCTTGTTATCGATTATCACAGTTACGGCTTCTGCAACAGGAGTTTACTCTCAGAATGCAAAACTATCTCTGGATGTAAATAATGAAAAGATAGAAACAGTTTTAGCATCCATAGAGAAAGAAACAGATTTCTACTTCTTCTATAAAAGTGAAGAGCTCTCAGATTTGCAACCGGTTAGTCTGCAAAATAAAAATATGTCTATCGAAGAAACAATGGATATGTTACTCGACCGGTCGGGTATGGCATATAAAATTATTGATAAGTATATAGCAATAGTACCTGAGACCAGCATACCTGCTACCGGAATCCAGGAGAATACGGTATCAGGACTTGTAAGGGACAAGGAGGGCTTACCCATTCCGGGAGCTACCGTTGTTGTTAAGGGCATGCCTTCAACAGGTGTCAATACTGATATGGAGGGAAGATTTACAATTAAAGCCAGTCCGGGTGATATATTGCAATTTTCTTTTATTGGTATGGAAGGTAAAGAAGTAACAGTTTCCGGTACTGATTTTCTGGAAATAATCCTTCAGGAGTCTGTTATAGGTCTCGATGATGTAATAGTTGTTGCATATGGAACAACAAAGAGGGAAACATTTACAGGCTCAGCATCCGTGGTATCTATGGATAAGCTTGCTAATCGTCCGATGTCAAACTTTTCTGAAGCCCTGGGTGCAAATGCAACCGGTGTAAATGTCTTCTCATCGGGTCAGCCCGGATCTACTCCCACAATACGTATCAGGGGAATAGGATCGATGAATGCCTCCAATGCCCCTCTGTATGTTATTGACGGAGTGGCTGTTAGCATGACAGATCTTTCGCAGCTTGGAAATATCAGCTCCAGTCCGATGACAAGCATCAACCCCAGTGATATTAAGTCTATGACCGTTCTGAAGGATGCTGCTGCAGCCTCTTTATATGGATCGAGAGCTGCCAACGGTGTAATAATTATCACCACCAAGCAGGGTGAAGAAGGTAAAACAAAGTTTAATCTTGATGTTCAGAGAGGAGTATCGACAGCACTTTATAATGCAGATGCTGCCAATAAAGACGAATTTGCCGAGATATGGACAACAGCCGAACTGCACTACCTGATGCGTCAGGACAGACCATCAGGCGTTGATACTTATGAGTACATTAAAGATGCATATGCTGATCCCGTTCTATACGATTCATATCTCCAGGAAGCAAGGGCTCGTTTTAACAGCAATTATCGTATTGAAGGTACTATATATGATTTCTGGGGCGATGGATATGATAAATATCCCGATACAAACTGGATGGATGAAGTTTCGCGTGTCAGCAACACTGATAAGATTAACCTCTCGGCTTCGGGCGGACAGAATGGAGTTACTTATTTCGCATCAGGTGAGTTTTTTAATCTGGAATCACCAATAAAGCAGGCAAGTCTTAAACGCTACTCTGGCAGATTAAATCTTACTTCGAAAGCCAATGAGAAGGTCTGGTTCGGTGTAAATATGAATTATTCCTATACAGATCAAAGTGGACCTCAGAACGGACTTATGTATGCTAATCCGATTAGGGCAGCTAACCAGCTTCCTTCGGTTGTGCCGGTTTATAATGAAGATGGTACCTTTAATCAGGCCTTCCCTTATAATAACCTCAGTAATTATAATCCTGTACAGATTCTGGCTAATGCTGATTTTAGTACCGAAACATACAGACAACTGGGAACAGCCTGGGTACAGTATAATATTCTGGAAGATCTGTTTTTTAAATCAACTCTTGGAGTTGATATCAGGCAGATGCACGAAGCAAGATGGTATCCTCCGGGAATTGCTGCCGGACGATCAAATAATGGCATAAAATATGAGAACGAAGCTCATAGAAGACGTATAACATCCTCAAATATACTTAATTACACTAAGACCTTTGCTGAAGTACATAATGTGTCTGCATTGGTTGGCTGGGAAGTAGAAGATACATTCACCAGAACGACAAGTGCCTCGGTAAACGAGTATCAGACTGCATTTACACCCGTACTTAGTGCTGGTTCTGTTCTGAAGTCGCTTACAGGTTCTGACTATTCTTATGCTATGTTATCAGCCCTTGCTAAAGCAGAGTACAACTACGATAATAAGTATTATACTGCCTTTAGCTTCAGGCGTGATGGAGCATCACATTTTGCAGAAGAGTCACGCTGGGGTAATTTCTACTCAGTTTCAGGAGCCTGGAGATTATCAAACGAAGCCTTCCTGAGCGATCTGGAATGGCTGGATGATGCAAAACTCAGAATGAGCTACGGAATAAATGGAACATTGCCAAGTTCGGTATTTTCATATATCGGCAACTATGTTTTTGGAAATGACTATAACGATCTTTCCGGGGCCGCAGTCCGTAATGTTGAAAATCTGAATCTAAGCTGGGAAAAGAGCGAGAATCTTAATATTGGTGCTGAAATAAAAGTTCTGCGAGGGCGAATATTTGCCTCTCTTGAATATTTTAACCGTTATTCAGACGGCCTGCTTCTAGACAGGGAGCTCTCAAGAGTATCGGGATATACAACTGCTACCGTTAACCTCGGCGCAATGAGAAATAAGGGACTGGAATTAACTCTTAATGCATGGCCTGTACAGACCAAAGATTTCGAATGGGACTTTACCCTTAATCTCACATCTTTAAAAAATGAGATTGAATCTCTGCCTACTGATGATGTAATTTCTCTTCAGATCAACAGGGAGGGTTTTACAGAACAGTCGTGGTACATTCCTGAGTGGGCAGGTGTAAATAAGGAAACAGGACAGGCTCAGTGGTACCATGTAGATGATGCAACAGGAGAGAAGACTATTACCACCGATATTGACGATGCCACACGTCAGATTTTTGGTAACAGGATTCCTCATTATTCAGGAGGATTTAATTCTAATCTCAGATATAAGAATTTTGAACTAAGCTTCCTGTTCTCTTTTGCATGGGACTTTAATGTATTTGATTACGACGGAGCGCGCTATCTGCAGGACGATGGCTATAGCCGTAAGTTAGCTAAAGAATCTTCTCTGCTTGATAGTTGGAGGCCGGATAATACAGGTTCTGAGAACCCAATCCTGATAGGTGGGGTTAAAACCGGATCGGAGTATTCAACCCGTTATCTTTATAAGGGAGACTACCTTAAAATGAAAAATTTAAGGTTAAATTATACTGTTCCTCAGAATGCAGTGAAGTATATAGGGTTTGAAAATATACAGGCCTTTGTACAGGCTGAGAACTTATTTGTTCTTACCCATATGCCAAACTTTGATCCCGAAGTAAGTATTACAGGTAAGAGATATCTCTATACTTATCCTACTCAAAGAACAATCAGTGCTGGTTTAAACATAACATTTTAAGCGGATTAGCACAGTGATATGTTAATTAGTTTAAAAGAGTAAAATTTAAATTTTAAATAAATGAAATCACAACAATATATAAAGACAATTAGCTTGCTCCTGATAATGGTAATTATATCAGGATGCGAGGATTTTCTGGACAGATACCCAAAGACATCTGTATCAGGGAAGGATATATTTTCGAGCATTGAAACAGCCCAGGCTGGTTTGTTAGGATTATACAGCGATCTGCAGGACGGACGTCTTACCGGAAGAGGAACCCTTGTAAGAGGTGATCTGAAGGGACCTGACTTCTTCCTTCTTACCGGAGGGGGCCAGTATTTTGTTCCTGAATACAACTATGATGAAAACGTTACCAATCATGGACAGGCTGGTTATATCTGGGCAGCAGGCTACGAAACAATTAAAGATTGTAACGTATTTCTGGAAGGACTCAGTGGTATATCAGGAAATGATGCTGAAAAAGATGATATGATAGCCCAGGCCAAGACAATAAAAGCTATTTCTTATATTGAGATGCTTAAAGCCTTCTGTTATCCTCCCTCCTTTACCGCACTTGATTCAAAGTACTCGATGGGTATACCAATTGTGGAAAATAAGGATGATAATGTAAGTTCAATTGAAGAAGGACCTGAACGTGCCCCCCTTACAGATGTTTTCGAACACCTGGAGGACTTATTGGATGATGCCCTGTTAAAGATAGATCCTTCTCGCGGTACAGGCTCGTTTATTTCCAAGTATGCAATAAATGGTTTGCTGGCTGAAGTATATCTTTACCAGGAGAAGTGGCAGGATGCCGCTCTTGCAGCTATTGAAGCATCGGCGGGTGCCAGTATGATTCCAAAAGATGATTTTCTCGAAGATATAAGGTTAGACGGAAATGATGAATGCTTATTTGAGATTATGTATACTATTACTGATAACCTGAACGACAGAATGCCGGGTTACTGGTTGAATATGACAGTAAATGCAGATAATCGCAACGATATATACTCAGTTGGTTATGGCGATGTAGGAGCTTCCGATGCTTTTATTAATCTTCTTAACGAAAATACAGGTGATATCAGGATTGACTTACTGCATGAAGATAAATTAAGTACCGCAGCAGTGGACGAAGATCCGCTTATACATGGTGTTAACGGATATTCCGAAAGGTATTACTATAAGTATATCGGATGCAAGGATGGTAGTCCATATCTTCACAATACCCCGGTAATAAGATTACCCGAAGTATTATTGATAGCTGCCGAGGCTTATTCTGAAATACCCGGCAATGATGCTCTTGCTTTGGGATATCTGAATGATGTTTACTCCAACCGTACAGGAACAACTTTAACAGGTCTGGCCGGTGCTGCACTGAAGGATGAGATATTTAAAGAAAGAAGAAGAGAGCTGGCCCTCGAAGGTCATAGTATCTGGGATTACCTGAGAAAAAACAGGAGTTTTGTGCGCGATGCATCACATTTCACAGTTGTGTCGATAGATCCTACCACATCTACCGGTCGTGATGCAGAGCTATTTCATAAGGTAGTTTCTCCAATTCCAATAACCGAGATGGATGCAAATCCAAATATCAGGGATCAGCAAAATCCCGGTTATGCTCCTTACCAGGGCTCTGGTAAATAATTGATAGGTTAATAGGTAGTAAATGGTTCCCGATTATGCGGGGACCATTTATTTAAATAATTTTTTAAGGATATGAATAAGATTTACCTGCAGTCAACTTTGTTGATTACTATAATATTATGCCTTTTTTTAAGCGATTCAAATGCTCAGGGCTACTATAAAGATGTTTTTATGGATAGTGGTATTAAGCTTACCTCGCGAA
>CAZWLP010000037.1:22428-24251 GCA_964634565.1 uncultured Rikenellaceae bacterium
TCAAAGGGAACAATCAAAGCAGATACCGTTTTTCTGCGTGATAATTACCTCGGAGTATGGCCCGGAATCACAAAGGGCACCTTGCTTAATAACAGTTATACCGGGCTAACAGTTGAAAAAGGTAGTCCACTGCTTGATTATTACGATTTTGGTGGCGATAATTATATTGACAGTGTTCGCCATAATGGAGGGTGTTTTGCTTATACTGAGGAACTTTTTCCGGATAATACAGAAATTCTCCTTAGGTACGATTATTATGTTCCTGGCAGAAAAAGAGATATTCATAAGAAGGTTAATGCATGGGCCTATAAAAGCAACGATCAGAGCGGAAGGGTGGTAGTAACTGGTTCGCATCCTGAATCTGTTACCAGTGGAGAAAGATTAGATCTTATGGCATCTATGCTGCTCTATGGATTGGATGGCAACGGAAGCCCGCGTATTAAGGGCGAACTTGTGAAAGGTAAGAAAAGAGAGATGTATAAGACAACACCTGATAATGACCCTCCTTTTACAATGATAGGCGATAAGCAATATCACCACTTTGTTGTTGAGATACCACGAAATGCGAGAAACATTTCTCTTAAGTTAAACGGTGCTCTCGATTATGACCTTTTTTTATATCTTAACAAGGATGAATTTGCCTTCAGGGGAGAGTCTGATTATACTGATATAAGCCTGGGTGCAGTAAAGGAAATTAATATTGAAACACTTGAGCCCGGGAAATGGTATATTGGAGTTGAGTGCAATACAACAGTAGATGTTGTTAAAAAGGAATGGGGATTTGAATATACCGGTAAAACTGCCGTTTTAAATGGTGTGCCCTACAATATTGTTATTGACTGGGATTAGTGAAACTTTATTTCCAAAGAATTTTAAAACCATAAATATTAAGTTACGATGAATTATTCAAAAACGCGACAGTCAGTATCTGTCCTGGTGATGATTCCTGTCTTTTTTATGTTGTTACTTACAATATCATGTAAGGATGAGATTGATGATAGCCCGATAAAGGTCGCTGTCTTTAATGCAGAAAAGGGGGTAGGTCCCAGTGCAGAAGATATGGTCATTGCTCTCGGATCATCAGACAGTATTAATATCCTGGTTGAGCGCATAACATCGGATGAAATACGGGCAGGTAAGCTGGCTGATATTGATGTTCTTGTTCACCCCGGCGGAAGCGGTGGGGGTCAGGGAAGAGACCTGGATACCCTGGGGCGTGAAGCCGTTCGTGAATTTATTCGCGGAGGAGGTGGTTATCTTGGAGTGTGTGCCGGGGCTTATCTCGCAACGAATGAATACCCCTGGTCGCTGAACCTGATCGATGCAAAGGTGGTTGACCGTAAGCACTGGGCACGTGGTAAAGGAATGGTAGTTATAGAATTCTCTTCAGAAGGACGAGATTTTTTTAATTACGATTTTGATGAGATGATGATATATTACGGACAGGGGCCACTGTTGGCCCGACGAGAATGGGATGATCCTGATGTTCCTGATTATGAAACTCTTGCGATTTATTCTACTGAAATAGCAGAGAAAGGAGCACCTGAGGGTATTATGGTTGGTAATTCTGCTATTGTTCGTACTGAATATGGCGATGGACGAGTCTTTTGCTTTAGTCCCCATCCGGAGATGACTGACGGATTGGCCTATATGATTCCTATTGCTGTTAAGTGGTTAGCTGCTGATCATTAATACTGAGTTTCTTATCTTAAAGACAAAGAGATGACAGGGTTTTGCAAGTATTTTTTTAACAAGTCTTTACCATATGTAATTGCAGTACTGTCGTCAGTATTGCTTTCTAATAGTGTTTTCTGTCAGACCAG
>CAZWLP010000038.1:0-6038 GCA_964634565.1 uncultured Rikenellaceae bacterium
TTCCATTCTGTCAGGTTTTCAACCTTTCCTGTTTCGACATCATAAAGCAAAATATCTGTATTTGTACTTATTGCATCTGCCTTACCATTAAGCAGCTTGCATGTATAGGCAATCTTTTTACCATCCTGGCTCCATGCTATCTCTCCTTCATCAAAATAAGGTGCGGTAGGAGATTCAAATCTCTGTCCTTCCATTATATCAGTAGCCTCCCCGATCGAAGTCCCGTCGAATGATGCGACAAAGATGTGACTGTATGAATAATCGTGCCAGTAATTCCAGTGCCTGTACATCAGATCGTCAATAATTCTCATATTGGCATTTGGGAGATTATGTTTCTCATTTGGTGTCTGATCCAGTTTTACTCTTCTGGTAAAGTAAATCATATCACCTGTCGGTGAGATTGAGTACGCATCGAAGTTATCAAGATTACTTACCTCAACTGTTCCTGATCCATCGGGATTCATTATCTTGAGTTTTCCTCCGGAGGTATAAGCAATCCTTTCGCCATTTTCTATCCAGACAGGCGATCCACCACCATTTTTTGTAAGCTGAACAGGATCTCCGCCCCTAGCAGGTATTGAGTAAATATTCGTCAGGCTGGCTTCAGTAGGCAGGTCGTAATTAGTTAGAGTATAAATCACCGTGCTGCCATCAGGCGATAGCTCCATACTACCTATCCTTCCAAATTTCCACAGTATCTCGGGTGTCATTACACCACCTTCTATTTCAGCCTCGTTCAGGGCAAGGTCGAATGCCGTAGCGTCCTCTTTTTCAATCTCTTTACATGAATTATTAAGTAAGAGTGGAAAAAGCAGCAATAAAAAAATGTATTTCTTCATATTATTTACGTTTGGTAGCTTCTATGATCTTTGTGGTTAATTCGTCGGTCAGTTCCGGATTATCGTTCAGGATCTGTCTGACAGCTTCTCTTCCCTGTCCAAGCCTTGTCTCACCATAGCTGAACCATGATCCGCTTTTTGTAATAATATTATGCTCAACTCCCATATCAATAATCTCCCCTGTGCGACTAATTCCTTCTCCAAACATAATATCGAACTCTGCCTTTCTGAATGGTGGGGCCAGCTTATTTTTAACAACTTTTACCCTGGTCCTGTTACCTGTTGTTTCTTCTCCTTCTTTAATCTGGCTGATACGGCGAATATCCAGTCGTACTGATGCATAAAACTTCAGAGCATTTCCTCCTGTGGTTGTTTCAGGGTTGCCAAACATTACACCTATCTTATCCCTGAGTTGGTTAATAAAGATGCAGGTGGTATTAGTTCTGTTAATGTTTGCAGTAAGCTTTCTCAGTGCCTGCGACATCAATCTTGCCTGAAGACCCATACGCGAGTCACCCATTTCGCCTTCAATCTCTGCCTTGGGAGTCAGGGCCGCAACTGAATCAATAACCACAATATCCATCGCGCCTGACCTTATAAGATGGTCGGCAACTTCGAGTGCCTGCTCACCATTGTCGGGTTGAGAAATAAGAAGGTTCTCAATATCTACACCCAGTTTTTCGGCATAGAACCTGTCAAAGGCATGTTCTGCATCCACAATAGCTGCAATTCCACCTGCTTTCTGTGCCTCAGCAATAGCATGAATAGCGAGTGTTGTTTTACCTGATGCTTCGGGTCCGTATATTTCTATCACCCTGCCTCTTGGTAAGCCGCCTACTCCAAGAGCCATATCGAGTCCGATCGAACCGCTTGATATAACCCTTACATCTTCAATGGCCTGGTCGCCCAGTTTCATAATTGTTCCCTTGCCAAAATCTTTCTCAATCTTTCCGAGTGTTATCTCCAGAGCCTTGAGCTTCTCCTTGTTAATTTCTTTTTTCTCTTTAGTCATTCCTTTTTTTCTTTAAATTTTTATGCAGCGAAATTTATTTATAAATCTTAAAAACTTGTGAGGCGGAATCTTTAGTATCAACTTTTTTAATCACTTTCTCAACTATTCCGTCTTCATTAATAATATATGTAGTTCGTTTTATGCCCAAAAATGATTTGCCGTACATCTTCTTTTCTCCAAAGGCTCCATAAGCCTCCAGGATTTTTTTATCTGTATCTGCTATCAACGGAAATGGAAGATCGAATTTTTCGGCGAATTTCATATGCGACTTTTCAGAATCTGCGCTAACACCAACAACATCAAATCCTGAACTTTTCATTTCAGTATAATTATCCCTGAAGCTGCATGCTTCATTAGTACATCCCGGAGTATTATCTTTCGGGTAGAAATACAGTACAAGTTTTTTTCCTTTGTAGTCGTCAAGACTTATTTTATTACCATTCTGGTCGTTACCTTCAAAATATGGAGCCTTTTGTCCTTCCTTAATTTCAGCCATTTTTTTATTTTTTTTATTAGACGTAAATTTACGAAGTTTGAGTTGTTTATTGAAACAATTAATCTATTTATTATTAACAACAAACGGCCTGCTTGTAATGTTAATCATTTACTCTTGAAAATGGTTTTAATTAAAACAGTATTTACCCTTATAAGAAAAAAGATAAATGTTGTTATTTACACATTTTTCTTTATTTTATTCTTTCCGATGAGCATAGCAGGTCAGGATGATAATTTTGTTCCTTCAGGGGAGCTATCGGTTCGTTTGTTTGAAAATGGCAGTTATAAAGAGGCATTACGACATTTTGAGGTTCTTATTGAAAAATACCCGGCCGACCCGCTCTATAAATATTATGCTGGAGCCTGTATTGTGGAGTCGGGCGACAATTACGATATGGCGGCAGAGCTTCTTCAAACTGCATTAAATGAAAGCAGTTCCCTGCGTAAGGTTCCTGTCGATGGATGGTATTACAGGGGGCGTGCCAATCAGCTTAGTGGTAATTTTGAAGAGGCAATAATCAGCTACGACAGATTCAGGGATAATGTAAGACGAAAAGAACAGAAGGAATATAATATAGATGCTCTGATTGAGCAATGCATTTCCCGTGTAAGACCTGATGAAAATGAAAATTACGAGGCTGCTGATACTGTATCTAAGGAGGTTCATTCAGATAATATGCTAGTTAATTCTGAAATAATTTCCGGGACTGAAGAAACTTCTGAAAATCGTCCTGATACGACTCAGCCGGCAATTAATGCTCTGGAAGAAGTTTCAGCAGATTATGATAGTATAGTTTACCTCGCTCTGAATTATCAATTTAAGGCCGACTCACTTTCGAGGCTGGCAAACAGGTACCGGTCAACGGTTAAGTCACTCGGCGGACAGGATCGTGAGACTATTTCAAAGAAGATACTTGAACTTGAGTCTCTGACCTTCGAATTTCAGTCGCTCGCCGATAAAAAACTGGCTGAGGCAGCAAAATTTAACAGAGTCATTTATGACGGAGAGAAGGAACTGCCGCTTGAACCTGAAGAATCTGAAAAGCCTGAAGAAGAGACTGTGATCGACTCTGCTGTTCTTAACATACCCGATACGGTAATTATCGATAAAAAAGTTGATTCGCTGAAGATCAGGAAGCCTGTTCTTGTTTTGTTTGAAGATGATTGCACTCAGCCTGAAAATATCCCGGTAAATGATAGTCTGCCCGAGGGTTTGTTTTACAGGATTCAGACCGCTGCATTCAGGAACCCGGTTAAGCCTTCATATTTTAAATCTCTCGGTCCTGTTTATGGATTAAGAGCAGATGGATCAGATATAACATTTTATAATATTGGATATTTCAGGAAAAAGGAGGATGCTGACCAGGCTCTGGTGAAAGTCAGATCAGCAGGATTTAAAGATGCCTTTGTGCTGGCCCATATGGACGGTAAAAGAATATCATTTGAAAGATCCGAGGTTCTGGAAAAGCAGTGGGCGATGGTTTCACTCTTTGATCCCGGGGTGATAATAAAAGATAAAAAACCTGAGGAGCCTTTTACTCTTATCTTTCGTGTACAGGTAAGCAGTTCAGAGAAAGAACTTCCCGGGGATAAGGTTGAGGCGCTTAGACTTGTAGCCGGCGACAGGGACTTTGATATTATAAAGAATGATAAGGATGAGTTTGTATATTTAATTGGAAAATTTCTTACTTTTGATAGTGCTCTCAACTACTCGGATCTGCTTTATAGAAATGGGATGAAGGAGGCCAGGGTAGCAGCTTATATGGGTGTAAGGGAAATTCCGGTAGAAAGAGCAAGAGAGCTTTTTGATATAAATAATAATAAGTAGCTTGTAAACAGAATTAGATTGGGAAAATTTGACTGACAGCATGAGAGAAAAACAATTGTCTGACCAAAAAACAAAAGGCCAGGATGATAGTTATGTACTGGTCCTTTTTAATGATGATCACAATACCTTTGAGCATGTTATTGAATCTTTGGTTGAGGTATGCGGGCATGATCCTGTGCAGGCTGAGCAGTGTGCTGTTATTACGCATTTCAAGGGAAGCTGTGAGGTTAAATCAGGGAATCTAAATCTATTGAACGGGATGCTTAAGAGCTTAAGCAGCCGTGATCTTAATTCAGAAATAAAGTCATAAACTATGTCCATCGGTATTATAATATTCCTGATATTACTCGGTCTTTTACTTTTTCTTCTGGAGTTTCTGGTTGTACCGGGAATAACAGTCGCAGGAATTGGGGGTGCGATTAGTATTATTACAGCTGTTGTACTGGGTTTTTATTATCATGGCCCCCGTACGGGCATGATAATATTAATCTCAACCCTGGTTGTAATGATAATCACTGTTGTGATAATGCTGAAGGCAGGTACATGGAAGAAACTAATGCTTAATAAGGCAATAGAATCGACGGTAGACAATGTTCATAAGAGCCTGGGATTGGTTAATGAAGGCGACAGGGGTGTTACCATTACAAGGCTTAACCCTATGGGTAAAGTAAGGGTTAATGGAGAGTATTATGAGGCTAAATCTCTAGACCGTCTTATTGACCAGGCGACCGAGATTGAAGTTATAAAAGTTGAAACTAATAAGTTAATTGTTAAATCAATAAATCAAGTATAATGGGAATGTTAGGAACTTATATTGTGATAATAATAGGAGTAATTGTACTCCTCTGGATATTGTTGTATTTAATACCAATAGGGCTCTGGTTCCAGGCACTGGTGTCGGGAGTCAGAATATCTCTGCTCCAGCTTATATTTATGAGATGGCGAAAGGTGCCTCCGTCTGTTATAGTGGGTGCTATGATTGAGGGTGATAAAGCGGGAATTAAGTTAAACCGGGACGACCTTGAAGCTCACTACCTTGCAGGAGGTAAGGTAGCCCATGTAGTTCATGCTCTGGTTTCTGCATCTAAAGCAAATATAGAGCTGCCCTTTAATATGGCAACAGCAATCGACCTTGCTGGCAGAGATGTGTTTGAAGCTGTTCAGATGTCAGTTAACCCCAAGGTTATCGACACACCACCTGTTACAGCAGTGGCTAAGGATGGGATTCAGCTTATATCCAAAGCCCGTGTAACTGTAAGGGCAAATATTAAGCAATTGGTTGGCGGAGCAGGGGAGGATACTGTTCTTGCAAGAGTAGGTGAAGGTATTGTATCTTCAATAGGCTCATCTGACAGTCATAAAAAGGTGCTTGAGAACCCTGACTTTATATCAAAAGTTGTGCTTGAGAAAGGTCTTGATGCGGGTACAGCATTTGAGATTCTGTCTATTGATATAGCCGATATAGATATAGGAAAAAATATTGGAGCTGTATTGCAGATGGATCAGGCAAATGCCGATAAAAATATTGCCCAGGCAAAGGCAGAAGAAAGAAGGGCTATGGCTGTGGCAGAAGAACAGGAGATGGTTGCCAAAGCACAGGAAGCACGTGCAAAGGTTATTGAAGCCGAGGTTCAGATACCGATGGCAATGGCCGATGCTTTCAGAAGTGGAAACCTGGGAATAATGGATTATTACAGGATGAAAAACATTGAAGCCGATACCGGTATGAGAGATTCTATCTCCAGACCGGGAGGAGGAAAGAAAAAATAATTTATTAACTTAAGAACCCCGTGAAAGCGGGGTTCTTAAGATCCTGCTTTACCGTACGCCTTCCTCTATCGTAGATTGCCAATCTTCAATCTTA
>CAZWLP010000038.1:6138-15401 GCA_964634565.1 uncultured Rikenellaceae bacterium
GTAGTAAAGACGGTAGTCTTTTAAAGAAACTTGCTTCAACCGAGGAAGCTTTAATCTTATCTGAGAAGAAATTTCAATTTTTGTTTGATTACAGCAGTGATGAAATATTTCTGTCAGATCTTGAAGGGAATTTTATCGAAGTAAACCAGCGGGCATGTGAAAATCTTGGCTATTCAAGAGAGGAATTCCTGAGAATGCGATTTACAGATATTAAGACTCCAAGATACAGACAGGCAGTAGGTCAAAATATAAAAATCCTTCTTAAGCTGGGTAAGCTGACACATGAATCAGAACATCTTACAAGGAATGGCATCCTGGTACCTGTTGAGATGAACAGCCGTATTGTAACATTTGATAATAAAAAGGTTATTATGAGTGTCTCGCGTAATATTGCCGAGAGAAAAGCAATGGAGCAAAAGATGCTGAGTGCGATAATAGAAACAGAAGAAAAGGAGAGAAAAAGATTTGCAGCCGACCTGCACGATGAGCTTGGTCCTGTTTTGTCGGCACTTAAGCTATATACAGACCTCTTGAAAAATGATAAGTTTAATAATACAAGCAGGGAAGAGGTCTTAAAAAATATTGATGAATTATCAGATATTGCAATCAGAACCGCAAAGGGTATTTCGGCTCGTATAACACCTAATGTATTACACGATTTTGGTCTTGCTTCTGCAATATTAGAGTTTTGTAAATTTATTAATGAGACAGGTGTAATTAAAATTAATGTAAAGACTGAAGGATATACAATAAAGACAAGAAGCCTGGTTGAGACCATCCTCTATCAGTCGACCAAGGAATTAATTAATAATACTGTTAAGCATGCTTCGGCTGAAAATATTGTTATTGAGCTAAAGAATACCCCAAACCAGATTATTCTTTACTACCGTGACGATGGCATAGGTTTTGATTTCAGGAAGCAGATGGAACTAAGCATAGGTCTGGGATTAAATAATATTGTAAATAAGATCCGGACTATTAAGGGAGTATGCGATTTTCATAGCGAAACCGGCGAAGGACTAATAGTGGTTATAACAGTCAAAATAGATAAGGAGGAAAAATTAAGTGGGAATAATTAAGTTGGTTATTGCAGACGATCATGTTATTTTCAGGAAAGGACTCTCAACAATTTTGAATGAGATATCAAATGTTAAAGTTGTTGCAGAGACAGCAAATGGATACGAATTGCTTGATTATCTTAAGCATGAAACAGCAGACGTTGTCCTTATGGATATAAAAATGCCAGGCATGGATGGTGTTGAAGCAACAAAACGTGTGTCTGAAAAATATCCTGATATAAGTGTTATTGCACTTACCATGCATGAGGAAATAGGCTATTTTAATAAAATGATTGAAGCGGGAGCAAAAGGCTTTTTGCTTAAAAAAACCACCCGGGAGCAGCTTGAACAGGCAATAAATGCTGTTATCAGGGGAGAGAATTATTTCGCAGAAGAATTTACTATAAGCGTAGCTAATTCTGGTTCATCCCCAAAAATAAACATTAGTCTTACTGACAGGGAGAAAGAAATACTGGAATATATTTGTAAGGGTTTCTCAAATAGTGAAATTTCAAAGAATCTGGGCTTGAGTCAGCGCACCATAGATGGACACAGGGCAAGACTATTCGATAAGACAGGAGCCAGAAATGCACCTAACCTGGTTTTGTTTGCAATAAAGAACGGACTGGTAAAACCATGATAAATATTATTTACCATTTTATTTTATCTCAGTAGACCGCAGAATAACTGTTAATTTAATAACAGTTATTCAGGTATAAATACCCGCTTAAACAAATAATTGTATAAACTACAATTTTAATCATCCCTGTAATCAGCTGTATATGAGGCCAATAAGATTATTGTGATAAATATTTTTATTGTTAATTAAATAACAGTAAGGTATTATAATAGTCAGATAATCAGGCATAAAGGAATTATAACAGGGTATTTTCACCCTGGTGATGATTGCGGATTTAGCTCTAAAATATGGTTTTTCTTTTATGGATTTTTGTATTGAAAGTAATAAGCATTATCACACAAAAAAGCAGAATTATGGAAACTAAAAAGAAAATTTTACTGGTCGACGATGATATTGATGTATTATCTGTAGTCGAAACTATACTGGAGAACGAAGGTTACGAAGTGATAACAGCCCTTAATAAAGAAGAAGGATTGGAAAAGGCTCGTAGCTTGAAACCTGATCTCGCAATACTGGATGTAATGATGACAACCCAGTTTGAAGGTTTTGAACTTGCTGAAACGCTGATAAAGAATGATGAATTTAGGAATATGCCCGTTATGATGCAGACTTCAATTGAAATATTTGAAGCAAATAACGATGATGTGATGAGGTTTGCACGCTACTACAGGGAAAACATGGCAAGTAAGGAGATGGATATATTACTTGTACAGGATTATAAATCGAAGAAAGCAGGAGTAGACTACAAAGATACTGAAGGAAATATCCATTGGCTATCAGTAGATGGTTTTATTCGCAAGCCTGTAAATGCAAAATCACTTATTGAGAATATAGAAAGGGTATTAAACTAGTTTATGGTACCCGCCAGCAGTAAATTATTGTACTGAACTAATATTTGCAGACAAGAATATGAGTACACCAGAGATAATCAGGAAATACAAGGGGGTTGCCAGAGATAGCCTTATCCCCCTGCTTCAGGATATTCAGGAATCTGAAGGGTGGCTTTCCGAGGAGGCACTTACTACAGTTGGAGAGCTATTAGACATGCCTGTTAGCCAGGTATATGGAGTCGCTACTTTCTATAATCAATTCAGATTCCAGCCAAGAGGTAAATTTCATATACAGGTATGTCGAGGCACAGCCTGCCATGTGCTCGGTTCGGCCTCTGTACTTGAAGAAATAAAGAAGTTACTTAAAATAGATGTGGGTGAGACTACCAAAGATGGACTATTCAGTTTGGAAGTTGTTGCATGCATAGGTACCTGTGGCCTTGCACCTGTAATAAATATCGATGGCAACTTCCATGCAGGTGTAACACAATACTCTCTCCGGGAGATTATTAATTCATATAAAGAACAGGTTAAAAATTAGAAAGTAAGAATAATGATTAGCACAAAGGATTTTCTGTTAAAAGATATACTGGGCAAATCAAAGGGTTCATCAAATGATGGAGGAATTGAAACCAGACTAAGGGTACTAAGAAATGAAGTTGTTGATAAGCCTATAATATTTATTGGTGCAGGAACATGTGGATTAGGTGCTGGTGCAGGCAAAACACTCAAGTCGGTAAAAGCATATCTTGAAATGAATAAGATTGATGCCAGAGTGATTGAAACAGGTTGTATTGGTCTTTGCTCATCGGAGCCTTTAATGGATGTACAATTACCTGGCAGATCAAGGTTGTGCTTCGAGAAAGTAAATGCTGAACAGGTTGATGGGATTCTTTCTTCTTTATTAGGATCCGGACGTGTTCCGGAGCATAATATCCTGGGGCAGTATTACGAAGAGGGAGCAGAACAATGGGATGGCATAAATGGTATAAATGATCATCCATTTTTTAAGCCACAGAAAAGGATTGTGCTTAAAAATTGCGGTGTACGCAATCCTGTAAGCATCGAAGAATACATTGCAGCAGGAGGATATATAAGCTACATTGATGTACTTAAGTCCTATTCCTCAGTACAGGTGTGTGATACAATTGAAAAGAGTGGTTTAAGAGGCCGGGGAGGAGGTGGTTTCTTAACAGGGAAAAAATGGAAGTTTGCTCAGGCACAGGTTAGCGATCAGAAATATCTGGTTTGTAATGCCGATGAAGGAGACCCGGGTGCCTTTATGGACCGTGCTGTTATTGAAGGTGATCCGCACAGACTAATTGAAGGTATGGCTATTTCAGCCTATGGTATTGGCGCAACGCTCTCTTACGTTTATATAAGGGCCGAATATCCGCTTGCTCTGAAAAGATTAAATATTGCTCTGGAACAGGCCAGAGAATATGGTTTGCTGGGAAAGGATATATTTGGTTCAGGCATAGATTTTGAAATAAAGGTTAAAATGGGTGCGGGTGCGTTTGTCTGCGGAGAAGAGACGGCCCTGATCCATAGTATTGAGGGTAAAAGAGGAATGCCCCGACCCAGACCACCTTTCCCTGCCACCGAAGGTCTTTTTGGTAAGCCAACCATTATTAATAATGTAGAGACTCTTGCTAATATACCTTCAATAATTGAGATGGGGGACAAGAAGTATAGATCAATAGGAACAGAAAACAGTAAGGGGACAAAGGTATTTGCCCTTTCCGGAAAGGTAGCACTTACCGGATTGGTTGAGATACCTATGGGAACAACTCTCAGGGAGGTGATATTTGATATTGCAGGTGGAATAAGAGGAGGGAAGAAATTCAAGGCTGTGCAGATAGGTGGTCCCTCAGGTGGTTGTATCACAGAGCAAAACCTTGATATCAGGATCGATTATGATTCTCTTATTGACGTAGGGGCAATGATGGGATCAGGTGGATTGGTTGTGATGGATGAAGATACCTGCATGGTCGATGTAGCAAAGTTTTTTATGGACTTTATACAGAGAGAAAGTTGCGGTAAATGTATTCCCTGTCGTGAAGGAACAAGACGTATGCTGGAGATACTTGAAGATATAACTCATAAGCCTGCTAATGGAAGTAAACATCATGCGCTAAGAAGGTTTAAAGGCGTTTCACAGATTGAAAAACTTGGAAAAGTGATTAAAGAAACATCCTTATGCGGACTTGGTCAGACTGCACCTAACCCTGTATTAAGTACTATTAAATGGTTCAGGGAAGAATATGAGGAGCATATCTTCGAAAGAGTCTGCAGGGCAGGTGTTTGTACATCATTAAGGACTTTCACTATCGATGTAGATAAATGTACCGGGTGTACTATATGTTCAAGAAAGTGTCCTGCAAACGCGATTATCGGAAGTAAAAAATCACCTCACTTTATTATTGAGGAAAAGTGTATATCATGCGGAGCATGCGAACAGGCATGTAAGTTTGATGCAATAGTCATTAGTTAAGTAGTTTCAGAATAAGGAAAATTATTGAATATGTGTGTTACAATAAATGTAAACGGATCAAATATAAGTGCAAGAAAGGGAGAAACAATTCTAAATGTACTTAAGGAAAATGGCATAAAGGTTCCTACCCTTTGTCATCTTAACAATATGTTTCCGACAGGGAGCTGCCGTATGTGTGTGGTGGAACATAAAAATAGCGGAAAACTGATTACTTCCTGCTCGTCGGTGGTTGAAGAAGGAATGGAGATACTAACTCATTCTTCCCGCGTAACAGAAGCCAGAAAGGTAATAGTAGAGTTATTACTGAGTAATCATCCTGATGATTGCCTTTACTGCGTTAGAAATGGTAATTGTGAATTACAGGGATTATCTGAGGAACTCTGTGTAACTGAAAGAAGAATACAGGGACGAAAAAATAAGCTTCCGCTCGACACATCAAGTGTAAGTATTGTTAGAGATCCTGAGAAATGCATCCTGTGTGGAAGATGTATACGTGTGTGCGAAGAAGTAATGGGTGTAGCATGTATAGATTTTAGTAAAAGAGGGAGCAAGGCCATTGTTTCAACAGCCTTTGATAAAGGAATGAATACTTCCTCATGTGTGAATTGCGGACAGTGTATTATGGTATGTCCTACCGGAGCTCTTACAGAACAGAACCACTTTGCGGAAATAAAGGAAGCTCTTAACGATTCATCTAAAACAGTTGTTGTTCAGTATGCTCCTTCAATAAGTGTGTCGATAGCTGAGGAACTGGGTATGAAGCCGGGTAAGGACATAGCTGGTATAATGAACGCTGCCCTCAGAAAGATCGGGTTTAAATACGTATTTGATACTTCTTTTGCTGCTGATCTTACAATAATGGAAGAATCAGCAGAATTAATCTCGAGGATTAAGGAAAATAAGAATCTGCCCCTTATTACAAGCTGTTGTCCTGCCTGGGTTAAATATGCAGAGGAGTTTGTTCCTGAACTGCTCCCCAATGTTTCGTCGTGTAAATCACCTCAACAGATGGCTGGAGCTGTAATAAAAAGCTATTTTGCAGATCAGAAAAATCTAAAAAAGGAGGATGTCTATTCAGTTTCAATAATGCCCTGTACAGCCAAGAAATTTGAAGCGCAGAGAGAGGAAATGACACATAAGGGAATAAGTGATGTTGATGCTGTACTTACTACGAGAGAGTTCGTTAAATTTATTAAATTGTTTGGAATAAATGTTCATGAGCTTGAGCCGGAGACTGCTAACAATCCATTGGGTATACGATCTTCAGCTGGTAAAATATTCGGTAATACAGGAGGTGTTGCTGAAGCAGCTATAAGGACAGCTTACCATACACTAAGCGGCAAAGAATTAGTGCAATTCAAGATACCGGAGATAAGGGGATTCGCCGGACGCAAGGAAACCAGAATAAGCATAGGTGATATTGAAGTAGGAGTAGCAGTAGTAAATGGACTTGCCAATGCGAAGAAGCTTCTTGATGAAGTAAAAAATGGACGGAAGGATATTCACTTTATCGAAGTAATGGCATGTCCGGGTGGATGTGTTGCAGGTGGTGGACAGCCAATAAACCTCGATGAAAATGCTGTAAGGGAAAGAGCAAAATCTCTTTATAGAATAGATGATAACGAATCAATAAAAGTATCTCATAAAAACCCGGATGTTATTCATCTTTATGCAAATTTTCTGGGCAAACCAAATAGTCATAAAGCACACGAATTGCTTCATACACATTATCAGAAACGGGAAGTGATTAAGTAGTAGAAAACAGTAAACCAGGGAACGAGAGAAAAAATAATATGGCAACATTTACAGAAGATAACCCACTTGTTTATACAGTAAAAAACCTGTGTAAGGTGTGCTATACCTGTGTCAGGGAATGTCCGGTAAAAGCTATCAGGATAATAAACGGACAGGCTGAAGTTATACCTGAAAGATGTATTGCATGTGGTAACTGTGTAAATGTTTGCAGCCAGGGAGCAAAGGTTTACAGATATTCAATTGAAGAGCTTACCAGAACGCTTAAAGGAGAGTCGGACACTGTAGCATGTATTGCTCCCAGTTTCCCGGCTGAATTTACAGAGATAGACGACTATCATGTACTGGTTGGGATGCTAAGGAAATTAGGCTTTGACTATGTTACTGAGGTTTCATTTGGTGCTGATCTGGTTGCAGGAAAATATGCTGAGATATTTAGTGATGCGGCGAAAGGCCCGGTAATTACATCCGACTGTCCGGCTGTAGTAAACTATATCGAACACTATCACCCTTCACTTGTAAAGTACCTTGCTCCTGTAGCCTCACCTGCTATGGCTATTGCAGAGCTTGTAAGAAAGAAGTACGGTAAGGATAAGAAAATAGTTTTTATTGGACCCTGTGTTGCCAAAAAAGCAGAGTCAGATTATTTCTCTCATGTGATTACCTTTACCGAGCTGAGAGAGATGTTTCGTGTAAGCAATATAGAATCTGATAATGTGGAACTGTCAGACTTCGATCCTCCTGCATCAGGCAAGGGAGCATATTTTCCTGTAAACCACGGATTGTTACAAACCATCGAGCGCAGAGAGGGTTTTGGTATAGGAGAGGTAATAACTGCTGAGGGACGGTCGAGGATGAAAGAGGCAGTAAAAAATTTCGAAGAAGGCATACTTAGTAATCAACACCTGGAACTGCTTTGCTGCGATGGATGTATACAGGGGCCAGGTATGTCGCAAAAGGGATCTTCTTTTATAAAAAGGAAAAGAATAAGTGAGTATGTGGAATCCAAAATGGATGCACTTAATATAGAAGAATGGAAGTCTGATATTGAGCAATACTCAGACCTGAAACTAAACAGAGGGTTCGAAGCTTCAGATCAGCGGCTCGAGAAACCATCATATAAGGAGATAGACAAGGTTCTTAAATCAATGGGAAGATTTGAAGAATCAGATATGCTAAACTGTGGTGCATGTGGGTATGAAACCTGTCGGGATCATGCAGCTGCTGTTGTTGAGGGCCTGGCTGAAACAGAAATGTGCCTGCCATATGCAATTGAAAAGCTCCATAAATCTGTTGAGGATTTAAATATATCAAATGCCAGGCTGGCAGATACAAAGCAGGCTCTCAAGCAATCAGAAAAACTGGCAAGCATGGGACAGGTATCAGCCGGTATTGCTCATGAGCTCAATAACCCACTGGGGATAATAACTCTTTATAGCAGTATCCTAAGAGATGAGCTGAAAAAAGACAGCCAGGTATATGAGGATGTCACAATAATTGACGAACAGGCAGAAAGATGCAAGAAGATCGTTGGCGGCTTATTGAACTTTGCACGGAAGAACCAGGTTAAGCTTGAGGAATGTAATATTATTGAATTTATTGAGCACAGCTTTAAGTCTGTAATTATTCCCGAGGGAATAGATCTGTATTTCAACCATAATATTAGCGACCCCTTAATCAGGATCGACACCGATCAGATGATGCAGGTTCTTACTAACCTTTTTAGAAATGCTATTGAAGCAATGAATGATCAGGGAAGTCTCGATATTAAACTGGATGAAACGGGTGATGATATAATACTTAATATAAAAGACTCAGGACCAGGAATATCTGAGGAGAACATAGAAAAGATATTTACTCCTTTCTTTACAACGAAGGAAGCAGGTAAGGGAACAGGCCTTGGACTGCCACTTGCCTATGGGATAATTAAAATGCATAAGGGGAAAATTAATGTTTCTTCAAATAATAATCCTGAAAAAGGAGAAACAGGAACAACATTTACTATATCAATCCCTGCAAACAGAGATAATATTTAGGTTGAAGGAATAATAAAACTATTATAAAAATGAGTAAGAAAACGATTTTGATAGCGGATGATGATGTTGATTATCTTGAGCAGCTCAGGTTTCATGTGGAAAGCTTCGGCTTTAAAACTATAACGGCAGGAAACGAGACAGAGTGTGTAGATGCCTTTAAAGAAACTAAACCCGATCTGGCAATATTTGACCTTATGATGAACAACGACGATAGTGGATTTATTCTGGCATATAAAATGAAAAAATTATATCCCGATGTACCTATTATGATTGTTACTTCAGCATCATCGGTTACAGGAATAAATTTTGAGTCGGAGTCAGACTCAGAAAGAAGCTGGATTAAAGCAGATAAGTACCTTGCAAAAGGCATACGACCTGACCAGCTTCATCGCGAGATAAATAAATTGCTGAAGATATAGGATTATATGATTCAGGATTCAGGATTGGCAGATT
>CAZWLP010000038.1:15501-23604 GCA_964634565.1 uncultured Rikenellaceae bacterium
AGATTATCAGATTGGCAGATTATAAGATTATCAGATTAATAGATTGGAGATAAATAAAAACAGTAAGAATGGAAACACTTAATTTACTTGTTGTTGATGATGAGGCGGGAATCAGGGCTGGCATAAAAAGGGCATTGAATAATTTTACTGTAAGTTTCCCATTCTTTGACGACGATTTTAACTTCAATATTACCGACGTTGAGACAGGTGAGCAGGCTCTTGAAATACTGAAGTCAGAAAAAACAGATATTGTTTTACTTGATAATAAGTTGCCAGGAATTGAAGGAATAGAAGTGCTTGAATATATTAATAGTAAATCTATAGATGCAGCTGTAATGATGATAACTTCGTATGCATCAATTGATCTTGCACTGAAAGCAACTAATAATGGGGCTTTTAACTTTATTCCAAAGCCATTCTCTGCCCAGGATCTTAAGTCTGCTGTAGAGAGCATTACAAAACACCTCTTCCTGAAGCGCATGACACTTAAGATGAAAGAGGAGGCCAAGCAGATCAGGTTTAAATTCCTTTCTGTTCTTTCGCATGAATTAAAATCACCTATAAATGCAATAGAAGGATACTTAAGGATAATGCAGGACAGACAGGCTGGTGATGATATTGCTGCCTATGAAAAAATGATTGAGAGGTCGCTGACACGACTTGATTCGATGAGGGGACTGATTATGGATATGCTTGATTTTACCAAAATTGAGTCTGGTACTAAAACAAGAAAACTGATCAGGCTGGATATTGTTGAGCTCGCAAAGATGGCGGTCGATTCAATATACCCTGTTGCTATACAAAAGAATATATCTATAAGAACCAAGCTTCCGGAAAGCCTTGTTATGAAGGCAGATACTACAGAGATAGAGATAATCTTCAATAATTTACTTTCTAACGCAGTAAAATATAATAAGCAGGACGGAGAGGTTCATATTGCTGTCAGACAGAATGAGGGAGAGTTGGAAATAGTTGTCGAAGACTCAGGTATCGGTATGTCTGAAGAAGAACAATCTATGCTTTTCAAGGAGTTTTCAAGGATTAAAAGCGATAAAACAAAGAATATCTCCGGCTCTGGACTTGGTTTATCTATAATGAAAAGAATTGTGGATCTTAATAAAGGAACTATCCTTGTAGACAGTAAGCCTGACAAAGGATCCTGCTTTACCGTCCATCTTCCTCTTTTATAGATTGTAAATCTTCAATCTTAAAATCTGATAATCCGATAATCTTTCAATCTTTTAACTCCTTTTCTCCCTTTTTCCTTATTTTTGCTGAAACAGTTTTTCTATGTTCGACAAAATTGATCCAACACAATTACTTGATAAATTCTTTACCGATCTCGGCTTGACAGTTAGCCTGGCCCATTTTTTAAGAACAGCATTAATAGTTGCTGTTGTTGCCTTACTGAGCTGGCTTGCTAATCTTGTTGCCAGATTTATTATAGACCGGGTAGTTTCCCGCATTGTAAGGAGGACAAGGTTTAAGTGGGATGATATTTTCCTTGAATCAAAGGTTTTTAATAAGCTGTCGCATTTTGCCCCTGCCCTGGTGATATGGATGATGGCAGAATGGGCTCTTTCGCTTTATCCTGGATGGCTTGACTTTGTTCAGGAACTGACTTATCTCTATATGATTATTATCAGTGCGATGTTCCTTTTTTCATTTACAGATGCCTGGCATAAAATTTATAATACACTGCCAGTGTCTAAGCACAGGCACATCAAGGGGTATGTTCAGGTTGTTAAGATTATTATTGGATTTGTCGTAGTTCTAATTATTCTTTCAGTTGTTTTCGATAAAAAGATAAGCACTCTTGTGGCGGGCCTGGGGGCTATGGCTGCGGTGCTTATCCTGGTATTTAAAGATACTATCCTTGGGCTGGTAGCAAGTGTTCAGCTTTCGTCCAATAAGATGGTTAATATAGGCGACTGGGTTACAATGCCTTCAAAAGGAGCAGATGGGACCGTAATAGATATTACTCTTAATACCGTTAAGGTTCAGAACTTTGATAAAACAATAATTACAGTACCAACCTATGCTCTTGTACAGGACTCTTTTCAAAATTGGGCAGGTATGGAAGAGTCAGGAGGAAGAAGGATTAAAAGAGCCATCAATATTGATATGAAAACTGTTGCTTTCCTGACGGATGAGCAAAGAACCAGGCTGATGAAAATACAGATTCTTAAAGAGTATATTGAAAATAAGCAGAAAGAGCTGGAAAAGTATAATTCTGAAAATGGAGTCGATAATTCCGTTCTGGTTAATGGTCGCAGGCTAACCAACCTGGGTACCTTCAGAGCATATGTTGAAGCATACCTCAGAAAGCATCCTAAAATACATAATGATATGACCTTCCTGGTCAGGCAGCTGAAACCCACTGAAGGAGGCTTACCCATTGAAATTTATGTTTTTGCGAACGATCAGGAATGGGCCCATTATGAAGCAATACAGGCAGATATCTTTGATCACCTTCTGGCTGTGATACCTGAGTTTGGTTTACAGGTATTTCAGAATCCCAGCGGTGATGATTTCAGAGCATTAAGAAACAGTTAAAAAATATAAGTATATGATTGATCAGAACCTTGCAGAACATATCAGGACGTATATTGCTTCAGACCTCGGCGAAAAAAAATTCGAGGGACATACAGACCCCTTCTGGGAGAAATTAAAATCTACCGGAACAACACTATGGCTGGATACCGGTGATATGGATGAAGCCGACGAAGTATGGACGTCAGATATGGAGGCACTAACAACTAATAATACTTTGATTAATAAGGTTATTCAGAAAGGAATATATGATAACTATATTAAGTCGTCAGCTGAGATCGTCGCCTCTCTTCCCCTTGAAGACCAGATAAAGGAAATTGCTTTTATTCTTAACGCAAGGCACGGTCTAAGGCTGGTTGAGAGATACGGTGGCTTTGTAAGTGTTGAGCTTCATACCGCTACAGCCCACGATATAGATGCTATTGTTCATTATGGACTAAGATACAGAGATATTAATCCTGATAAATTTATTATTAAGGTTCCTTATACCGCATCCGGACTGATAGGAGCCAGGCTATTGAAGGAGAGGGGAGTAAAAATTAATTTTACGCTTGGTTTTGGAGCAAGGCAAAATGTTATAGCTGCACATATAGCCCGTCCTGATTATTTAAATGTTTTCCTGGGAAGGATTGGTGCTTATATTGCAGATAATAACCTGGGCGATGGTAGCGGGGCAGGCGAGAAGGCTGTAATAGAAACCCAGAGGGCAATAACCAGGATCTCTGGCAGCTATGGCCATTCAACAAGATTAATAGCTGCAAGTCTCAGGAATTACGGGCAACTGAAAGCTCTGGCCGGCACAGATTTATATACTATGCCACCAAAGGTTGCATCAGAAGGAAGACTGAATCTTGATGGTGTTTTTAAAAATATGCTTGCTAATGATTATATAGCCGGTGTTAAAGCAGACCTGGTTGAGTCAGGGATATTTAAATTCTGGCGTGTTGATAAGGAACTCGAAAAACTTGCTGTTGAGCTGGGTAATAAGCTGCCTGAATCGGGTGATATACTCGAGCAAAGGTTCAGGGATGCAGGCTTTGAAGATGTATTTCCCTTATTGTCAGATAAGGATCTTACTGTGCTTGACTCAGATGGTAAGATACCGGTAAGCTCGAGATGGGCAGATAAGATCCTTGAGGGTAAGATAGCACCCGACACTCTTCTTAACCTTGCGGGTTTGTTCTCCTTTACTGCCGACCAGGGAATGCTGGATAAACGTATCGAAAGTATGATATCTTAGCTAGCCCTCTGCTCTTAGCTTTTTGCTATTTCCCCTTTGCCTGTTTATCTCATACAGTACTATCCCGGTAGCAACAGATACATTCAGCGAAGAAGTAATACCTGTGGTTTCTATTTTAACGTGAATATCAGTTTCTGCCAGTAATTCACGGCCAATGCCCTTATCTTCAGATCCCATAATCAGGGCAAGAGGTCCCTTAAGGTCCTCTTTATAAAGAGGTGCCTCTGATTTTTCGCTGGCAGCAATAATTTTGAGTCCTGACTGCTTAAGATATCTTATTGCCTTAATAATGCTGTCAGCCCTTACTACAGGGATATTATTCAGAGCACCGGAAGATGTCTTAATTGCATCGGCATTAATTCTTGCAGATCTTTTTTCAGGTATAATAATTGCGTCCACTCCCATGCACTCAGCACTACGGGATATAGCTCCAAAATTTCTGACATCCGAAATTCCATCGAGTACCAGTATAAGGGGGTCATCGCCTGCTTCGAATACTGAAGGGAGTATATTCTCAATATTTTGAAACTCAATTGCCGACAGCCAGGCAATTACTCCCTGGTGGTTCTTTCTTGTCACATGATCGAGTCTTTCAGCAGGGACAGCATGATAATGAATACCTGCATCACGGACTTCTCTGATAAGTTCATAATAAAGATCTCCTTTCAGGCCTTTTTTTACCAGGAGACGATCGATTTGTTTGCCTGCCTTAATAGCCTCAATAACAGGTCTTAGTCCAAAAATAAAGTCAGGATCATTCATCTATATATCGCTTGGATTATCAAGTCTGAATACAATGCCTGAGAGCCAGCTTCTAATGGCCTGGTCCCAGTATGTTGTGATACTTTCATTTCGAATCAGGGTATAGTCGTTTGTGGTAAACGGATTTTCACGCTTCATAAAATTGAAATACAGGTATTCGTCTTTTACCTTGTATCTTATTCCCCAGCCCGATTTGACAACTGGTTTATGATATCCCCATTTTTCACCTTCCGGTGTCCTGTAAACTTTATCCGGAGGTCCGTAGATTGTATATATCATTCCCCTGTCTGTTTGCCAGCCTTCCTTGTGTGAGCCGAAAAAATAGTTAGCATACAGCACCCTGTTATAATATACCCTGAGTAATTCACGGGATCTTTCAACATTAGCTGTTATACCCAGCCAGAAATTATCGAGTGTGATTTTCAGGTTATTGGAGTTTAACATTTCATCTATCTGCTGACTGTTGGAAAGATAAATAAGAGGGTAAATCATTGTTTCCGGATCGCTCAGTCCGGGGTATGTTTTTCCAAAATTAAAAAGGCTGTAACCACTTAGCCCCGATGAGTCAGGAGAAAAGAGGTATACCCCTTCACGGGGTAACATTATCGGCATTGTGTCTGAGTAGCCGATTGCTATTTTATTATCTGGTTCAAGATCCATGGAAGCAGCCGGTGTAAGCATTGATGGAGGATCAGGTATCTCATTAAAGGGTTTAAAATAATTTATATACAGGGTATCAATACTTTTGCCCGGATAAATAATATTGAAATAGTCGCCCTCCCTTAGTACCTGGGTAAAAATATCTAATTTATTAAAGTGCCCTCTTAATTTGAAATTATGCATGCTGACATCAGATCTTTTATCAAATGGTATATAAGCCTGAATCGTTATATTTCTAATCAGATCCTTCAGTAAGATTTCAATCTCATAATTAAATCCCGATTCTGCCTCCAGAGGGAAACTGAAAATATAATCTCTTTTGCCATCCTGTTTTGTAAGAGGTATATTTATCATTGCGGTATCAACTGCGATTCTCCCCTGGTTGAGATTGTAAAGCCTGTAGAAAATAGCCATTTGCGCCTTTGGCACCCCTTCAGGATTAGCCTCTGAGAAAAATAATTCGCCTGAGTTAAGTTTAATGGACAGAGTACTTATATTTTCATTATCATGGAAGATCCTGTACCTGGGATGAAGATTATTCTTTAAGGGATTATAGAGGTACGACATATCATTGGGGTCAATACTTTCGGTCTGCACTGTACTGCATGAGGACATAAGCATTAACAGGATTATTAATCCCGGAATAATATATGGTAACTTTTTAATCATTTTTGTTATTGGTAAATTTAGTAAACTTTCGCATCAACTCAAGATTTCCATTTAATCCTGAAAATACAGGCCTCCACACCTGAATCTTTTTTCCAATACCATGCTATCCATATAGACCTATCTGATTTTTTCGAGCTGTTCAGATAAATTCTCCCACAGGCTCAGATTTTTATCTATCAGTGCTTTCAGATCTTCATATTCTTTAAAGAAATCACTATTTGTTATTTCCTTATTTTTTTCAGGTGAGCTCAGTATATCTTCCATCTCCTCTTTTTTAGCTTCAAGCTTTTCAATCTTCTCTTCCTGTTTTAGAAGCTTCTTTTCCAGTTTCCTTATTTCACGCTCAGCTTCCTTTCTTTCGAGGTAGGATAGTTTAGCAGATGATACTGGTTCCTTATCCTTATCGCCGGTATTTGCTCCTTTATTTCTTTCCAGCTGTTTCAGGCTGCTGAGCTTTTTCTTTTCCAGAAATTCGTAGATTGATCCTCTGTGTTCCTTTAACTTTTTGTTATGAAACTCATAAACCTTCTCAACCAGTCCATCCAGAAAATCCCTGTCGTGAGAAACCACAATTAACGTGCCATCGAACTTCAGCAGAGCCTGTTTCAGTATGTCTTTTGACCGTATGTCGAGATGATTTGTAGGTTCGTCGAGAAGCAAGAGGTTATATGGTTCGAGCAAAAGCTTAATAAGTGCCAGCCTCGATCTTTCTCCGCCAGAAAGAACCTTAACTTTCTTTTCAATATCATCACCACTGAACAGGAAGGCCCCCAGTATATCCCTGATCCTGGTTCTTATATCTCCAACGGCAATATTATCAATAGTCTGAAATACAGTCTGATCCTCATCCAGTAACTCATCCTGGTTTTGAGCAAAATATCCTATTCTGAGGTTATGGCCTTTTTTAAGGTTCCCTTCGTAATCTATTTCTTCAGTTATTATCTTCGAAAGTGTAGTTTTTCCCTCCCCGTTTTTACCAACAAAGGCCACTTTTTCACCTCTTTCAATAATAAAGTCAATTTTATTCAGTACCAGCTTCTCTCCATATGATTTTGACAGAGCTTCAGTTTCTATAACAATAGTACCCGACCTTGGAGCAGGTTCAAACCTGATATTAATCCTCCCCCCGTCTTCATTATCCACTTCGATTCTTTCAATCTTATCGAGATGCTTTATCCTCGATTGCACCTGTACCGCTTTAGTGTTTTTATATCTGAATCGCTCAATAAACTTCTCAGTACTGTCTATCATTTTCTTCTGGTTGCGGTAGGCAGCAAGCTGCTGCTCTCTTCTTTCTTCCCGCAATTGAGTATACCTGGTGTATGGTACTTTATAATCATATACCTTAGCAAGTGATATTTCTATAGTTCGGTTTGTAATATTATCAAGAAAAGCCCTGTCGTGCGATACAAGTATTACTTCTCCCTGGTATGTCTTAAGAAAGGTTTCAAGCCATTCAATAGACTCAATGTCGAGGTGATTAGTTGGTTCGTCGAGAAGCAGGAGAGATGGTTTTGTAAGAATAATTTTTGCAAGTTCAACCCGCATTCGCCAACCACCCGAGAGCTGGTTTGTTGGTTTATCAAAGTCATGTCTGTTGAAACCAAGCCCTGTTAGTGCAATTTCAGTTTCTGCATGTATATTTTCACCCCCACTTAGTTTATACTCTTCCTGCAGGTCGGATAATCTGTCGCATGCCTTCATGTAAGAGTCTGAATCGTAATCAGTCCTGTGACTTATCTCAGTGGTGATTTTATCTATGGAGTTTTGTAAACTAAATATTTTACTGAAGGCCTTTAAGGATTCATTTATTACAGTGGTATGATCAGATATATCCATCTGTTGAGGCAGATAGCCTATTGTAGCACCGGATGGAATGGTGACCCTTCCTGAAGTCGGCTTTTGTTTGCCTGCAAGTATTTTGAGAAGTGTCGTTTTGCCCGCTCCGTTCTTCCCTGTAAGTCCGATCCTGTCTCTTGAGTTTACAAGGAATGAGACATCGTCAAGGAGAGTAAAACTCCCAAAACTTACGTTTATTGATTCAACCGAGATCATTGTTATTTATTATAGGTTGCAAATATAAGGGGCAAACGACAAACGACAAATAGCAATGGGTATTAAAAGGGTTGAAAGGGTTGAAAGGGTTGAAAAGGTTTAAACCGGGCCTCCTTCGTTAAAACTTCGGAGGCTAAAAGTTGGAAAGCTTGAAAAAAGTAATG
>CAZWLP010000039.1:0-11842 GCA_964634565.1 uncultured Rikenellaceae bacterium
ATGTTACCCTGCCATCTATCGGTGATTTAATTAAATGCTTCATATACCAGAGTTCGAGCTCTCCCTGAAGTTTTATGCTCTCATTCTGAAACAGGGTGTAAAGCTTTCTTCTTTCGTCTTCTCTTGCAGCTTTAAAATCTTCAAGACTCTGATACCTTGAAGCACGATCAATTAACCTGGATCTCCTTTCCAGCCTCACCTGTTCTAATTGTATCTTTTCATCATAGAACATCCTCCTGGTATTTTCCAGTTCCTGTAAGGATCTTACATCACTGGCAAAGAGTGTTGAGTCGCGCAAATATTCGGCCTCAACAAGTTTTAGTTTCTCAACGTAAAGATTTTCCTTAATTTCAAGTTGCACCAGGTACTCGTTAATGCCATCAATCTCATCCTGAACTGCCTTAATTTTCTTTCCGTAATAGTCGACAGTCACATGATTGATATAATTATCAAGACTTGCCTTATATGAAGAATAGTTTGCTCTAAGCTCACCCAGCCGTGGTGTTTCAGGACCAAATATTTCAGGACTTTCTCCATCTTTCATATCAATTCCATCAAGATTTTCTTCCAGTATTTTGCTTAGATATAATACACTTTCCAGATCTGCAGTTGTTTCTATCAGAGCGAGATACTCATCTTTGTGCACCTTTTGTCCTTCGACCACAAACATAGCTTTAATCTGACCAGAGATATGTGCCATCAAAGATGCCGGAGGATTGGAGGTATTAAGTACAATCTTTCCACTTATTATATATGGATAACTTATCAGCCATGATGCAATAATAGCCCCAACAAAGATAATAGCTATAGCACTTGTTCCCCATCTCACCATCGAAGAAGGTGGGTTGCCGATAAGCTCCTCTACCGGTGATGACTCTCTTATATCGTGTCTTATCTTATCCATTTCTAATTTCCCAGATCCAGCTGGTTCTTTACCAGATTATAATAATATCCCTTTAAAGAAATTAACTCATCATGTGATCCTGTTTCTGCTATCCTGCCTGCGTCGAGAACAATAATATTGTCAGCATTCTTTACTGTACTAAGTCTGTGAGCTACTATAAGAACAGTTTTCCCCCGATAAAATCCGGCAAGCTTATCGGTAATAATCTTTTCATTATTTGCATCAAGCGAGTTGGTTGCTTCATCAAAGAACAAAAACTCGGGATTTTTGTATACAGCCCTTGCAATTAATATTCTCTGTTTCTGTCCCTGACTCAGACCCTTACCATCAAAACCTATTTTACTGTTATACCCCAGAGGAAGGGATTCGAGAAATTTCCTGATATTGGCAATATCGACAGCTTTAAGAATCTTTTCCTGATCAATGGTTTCAATACCGGGAGCAATATTATAAGCAACTGTATCAGGAAAGATAAAACCATCCTGCATAACGACTCCACATTTCTCCCTCCATAGCTTCAGGCTAAGGTTATTAAGCAGAGTATCCCCAACAAGTATCTCTCCATTAACAGGCTTATAAAAGCCTAATATTATTTTTAAAAGAGTAGTCTTGCCGCTTCCGCTTGGTCCTACAATAGCAGTTACTTTCTGATGTGGAATATGAATATCAATGTCCTTCAGTACCATAGGCGATCTCGGACCCTCGTACTGAAACGACAGGTTATTAATATAAATATCTTTATCAGCAGGTAAATTTCTTACCTTCATATCCGAATCGCTTTCTTCTTCATCCCTTGCGTGAACTTCGGCAAGCCGGTCGAGACTCATCCGTGCGTCCTGAGCTGTTCTGAAGAAGCCAATTATCTGTCCTACGGGCATATTTAGCTGCCCGATAATAAATTGAACCGCCAGCATCATACCAAGGGTTATATCTCCGTTAATAACGGCTGTAGCTGCAATAACTGTAATAAGTATATTGCTAACTTCAAGTATAAATTTTCCTCCTGCCTGCTGATACTGAAACAGGCTAAGCGATTTGACCTTGGTTTTAAAAAGCAGGGCCTGGAGATTTTCCCAGTCCCATCTCTTACTCATCTCACTCTGGGTTAATTTAATCTCCTGCATGCCATTAATTATTTCAATCAGCTTTGTGTTGGTTGCAGAGATCTGATTAAAACGTTTATGATCAAGTCTGGCTCTCGATTTCATAAAAACAGATACCCAGAGGATATAAAGCAGGGTGCCTGTAATAAAAAGTAAAAGTATCCTGAAGTCGTATATAGCAAGTACAATACTGAAAATAATAATATTAAAGAATGAAAAAAGCACATTTAAGGTAGAGGTAGTCAGGAATGATTCAATCCTGTTATTATCATCAATCCTCTGAAGAATATCTCCGGTAAATTTTGTATCAAAAAATGATACAGGCAGCGACATAAGCTTAGTCAGAAAGCCCGACACAACCGAAATATTTACCCTGGTTCCAATATGCAAAAGCAACCAGCTCCTAATAAAATCGACAGACATTCGTCCAATAAGCAACGAAAGCTGGGCAAATAAGATTATATATATAAAACTAATATCACTGGTATTAATTCCAATATCAATGATCGACTGGGTAAGAAAGGGTAAAATAAGCTGTATAAAACTGCCAATAAGCAAGCCGAGTACTAACTGAAAGAAATATCTCCGGTAAAGTTTAATGTATTTATATAAAAACTTAAAACCATGCTTCTGGCTTTTATCATCACCACTATCAAAAAACTCCGGGGTAGGCTGGAGAATAAGAACAAGTCCCTGCTTTTCTCCATCAAGCGATGTGCCTGCCCATTCCTTTTCAAATTCCTGACGGCTAAGGGTAATTTTTCCAAGTGCCGGATCAGCAACAAAAACCTTATCGGATTTAATTTTGTACACCACAATAAAGTGTTTTTGTCTCCAGTGGACAATGCAAGGAAGCGGACTTTCTTTACTAAGTTTTTCGAAAGGAATCCTTACCCCTATTGTTCTGAATCCGATTTTCTCAGCAGCCTCAGATAAACCAAGAAAGGAAACTCCTTCCCTGGTTATATAGCTATATTCTCTTAGCTTATCCAGAGAAATACTTCTTCCATAGTATGCCGAAACCATCTTAAGACAAGACGGTCCGCAATCCATGGCATCAGCTTGCTGAACAAAAGGGAAGGACATAATTGAAATTATAGTATTATTATTATTAAGGTAAAGATATTTATTATTTAAATCTAAGCAAAGCTGCAACCATAGGGAATGTAATACGTAGACAATTTAATATAATCTGGTTGGAAATAGTATATTTGCTGAATAATCTTCAAAAAAAGTGTTTAAAAAGCACTCAGATAAAGTACTTGTTGAGGGATTAAAAAAGGGGGACGACAAAACTCTTAACTACCTCTATCAAAATTATTTCGGAACTGTTAAATCGTATATTATTAAAAATAGCGGTACCGAAGATGACGCCTATGATATATTCCAGGATGCCCTGATGGTTGTTTTTAAAAAGTTCCAGCATAATGGAGTTGAATTAACAACAGATCTTAAAGGTTATGTATTTGGAGTAGCCAGAAAGTTATGGAGTAACCAGTTAAGAACAAAAAGAGAGATCCGAACACAGGAAGGTAATGATATAATTGATGATTCTGAACTTGAAAAGCTTCTGGAGATTCCTATCGAACAGATAGTTCAGAGATCTTTCCTCAAACTTCCTGCAGATTATCAAAAAGTACTTACAATGCATCTGGAAGGATTGAGTTATGAAGATATTGCAAAAAAAATGTCTTATAAAAACGCGACCTATGCAAGGAGAAAGAAATATCTGTGCAAGGAAGAACTAATTAAAGTTATCAAATCCGACCCCGATTTTAAAGATTACGAAGGTTTCGGCCTGTAATATTTCTTCCGTACATAAATCAACGAAATAAGCAGCAGTAGAACAAGACCTATGGTTAATCTGTTATAGAAAATAGGTTCATCATCTCCTATTATTACCAGCGCACACCAGAAATAAGGATGTGATCTTAGCTGATCGGCAGATTTGAGATACTTTTCCCTTGCCCTCTTTAAAGCTTCACTTTTTGAATGGCCATGTTTTAGAGTAAGATAAAAAGACTTGAGTATTTCACTTGCAGAATAATCATCAACTTCCCATAAAGACATAACCACAGCAGGAGAACCTGCATACATAAAGCCCCTGGCAAGGCTTATTACACCCTCACCCGATTGTAAAAATCCGGCACCGGTGTTACAAGAACTTAATACAACCATTTTGGCATCAAGATCAAGATCATATATCTCATAGGTATTGAGTAAACCATTTTCGATAGTATCACTATTCTGAGAAAACACCATCTTAGATAACATAGGCTCCCTGTCATTTAACAAGGTGTGCATAGCCAGGTGAATAATCTTTTCACCAGAAGCTTCATATACAAACTTTTGTTCGCTCGCCTGCTTATCAAGATATAATTTCCCGCCAAGCAGATTACTTATAAATATTGCTTCTTCTTTGGCTCCTGGAATATTGTTAAGAGGTCCCCTTTTCATCTGCCTGGATAGAAGCAAAGAGTCTGAATCAATTTCTGAAGTATATGACGGAGCAAAAACAAGAGCAGGATTAAAAAGACTTCTGCCCTTACCTTCGGTTTCAATCAGAAGTGATGCTGAATAAGCATAAATAACTTCAAACTCCTTAAAAATAAAATCAATATCACGATAATTTATTGGCTTTATTCCTACAGTATCGCTAATTAAAGCCTCAAATGGTACATATGAGAGAATATCATCTGCAGCAATTACAAGCCTGTTTGATACCATATAGGGTTTAATTGGCTCAATAAGAAGATTATATAAATAGTAACCATTTTTTACTATCTTATTAAATTGTGATCGCGCACCAGTCTCTATAGCGGGATTAACAATATCCGAGCGAAAATCCAATACTATATCCCTGATTGTTGAATCAATCGAAGAACTAATTAACTCACAGCCTCTCCTGTTAATAATAAATGTATATAAAATTGAATCTGAAAGAAAATACTCCACAAAATTTTTGTTTCTACCCATATACTTCTCAACATCCTCACAGAAAGCGACCTTATCTTCATGCTTTAAATTATAATATCTTGGATAGTTATTTTCAAAGAGCTTAATTAGTGAATCACGGGCTATAACAGCATCTGTACGTTTCTCTTCATAGAAATCTATTAGCGACTCATCCGTATTTCCCGAATTCGTCTGCACATATAGTTTATCGTTTAGCTCCTTTATAAAATGATCCAATTCCTTCTCAAGCTTTACAAGGTTCTCAGGAACATGAAACTCCATAGCCTGAACTTCTCTTGTAGAAGATAGTAAGGTTGAAGCTTTACTCTTTTCAGAGTATCGGAATGCCATATTCAGATATCTGGCATCTTTATTATTCTTATATAGTTCGTAAGCAAGCCATATAGCTTCGTCCCACAAAAAATCAAACCTGCCTGTAATTTGCAATCTGCTTTCTTCACCTGAAAAATCAATCTTAATTGAGTCGAGGATAGAAACAGCTGCTTCAATATCCTTAAGGGCATTATTAAGATCTTCCGGCGATTTATCCATTATATATTTTTCAGTGTAAATAGAACTTCTGAAACTATAAGTAAATAATAATGTCATGGAGTCAAAATACTCTCCTGATTCAAGAACCTCATCATAAAGAATAAGTGCCTTATCAAGTTCTCCCCTTTTAAACCATAAATTTGCATAACCTCTTTTTATATCATTAATTATCGAAATTCCGTAGTTGTTTGTGCTTATTCTCTTAAATAAATCAGAATATATGCTAAAGGCCGAAGCAGTATCTTCCATATATATATTGTAGAAATAAGCAAGATCTTCTTTTGCAATCAGGTATCTTTCAGAATCCTCACCATAATTGTTATAACAGTACCTTACAGCTTTATTAAAAATATCTAAAGATTCATCATAACGACCTATCCTTGCTAGAAAATGACCATAATTCTTATAATATATAGCTCCATTATCGGTTTGACCCTGCATGCTCTCAAGCACATCAATCAGCTTAGTATAACTTTTTATCGCATTTAAGGTATCTCCTGTCATATTATATGATACACTTAAACCATTAATAATATTCAGGAGCATGGAAAGATCATCAGTATCGTATTCAATCTGTCTGGTTTCTGCCATCTGATACATTGACCCTGCACTATTATAATCGCCCCTCACACTATAATATACGCCAAGATTATAATATACCAAACCGAGTATCTCCTTCTCTCTCCCTGAGTTATTTACTCTCTCAATTGCTTTTATAGATGACTCCCTCGAACTTTCATATTCACCCATATCAATATATACGGCTGACAGATTAGCATAGGGCCGAATTAGATGGTAAGAATTATCTCCATAAAATACCCTTCTAAGCCTGATACTTTGTTCAAGATAATCTACTGCTTCATAGTAGCTGCCAATATTATATGTTGATAATCCAAGTTGAGATGTAACAGTGCATAGTCCGGCTGTATCTGGATTATCTGATATTTGATAGGCATTAAGCGACCTGGTATAATATTCACGTGCATTTTCAAAATTACCTCTTAAATAAGCATAGCCTCCCAGATACCTGTTTATCCTTGCAAGAAGGTCGGGTGATATATCAGGGCTGGCCTCTATATAATTATAAAGGAAATCGAACATTTCAGAGCAGCGTTCAGATTGAGAATTAACACTTAGCTCACTTGCAAACAACTCAATATAATTATTGATATCGATACCAATTGTATCAGAGTGAATAATAATATTTTTCTCTATACTATTATTTAATTGCGATGCATAGGACATCCCCCCAACTAAAAAAACAAATAATAATGATCCGGCTAAAAACCTCAAAAAATGTCGCATAATAAAATATCTCCCTTTTTATCCAAGATATATCCCCGACACAAAGTAAAAAAAATAATAATAAGTTCTCCCAATACTGATATATTAAAAACTATAATAAATACGCTACACTTATCACCCTGATCAAATGGATGTTACGACAAGCAAGATGTTTTTTTTGAAAAAAGTCTGCTTTTTATTGTCACAAAACGGGTATTCATTACATGTATATATATAACATAATAAACAACCCGAAATAAATAAAAAATTTAAAGCGATGAAAAACCTGAATCAAGAGATCAAATTTGAAAATTTCAATGAATTTTTACTGGCAGACGAAGAAATGATTAATGTACGTGGCGGCGAAGGTGATGATAACAAGGGAACTGTTATTCCTCCGGTTATAACCGATCCTGAAATTTCAAACTAAAATTATTTGAAATATATCCCATTTTTTTGCGGAATTTCTTTATTATTCAGGTGTTTAAATCTTTAAAGGTTTTATATGCACCCATAAGTTATCCCTGAAATAATTTTCAGGAGAAAGTTTAAACAAACTTCTGAATATCAGAAGATTAATTTACTGAACATAATCAGAAGACTAATTACCGTCAGAGTCAAAAGACTGATTTTACTGTCAGAGATCGAATGTGTAATTGCATGAAATACATATAATTATGGAAAATTTTGAGTTTACCAGGTTTATTGAGCGCTACCTGGATAATAAAATGGAATCGTCAGAAAAGAGGTGGTTCGAAAAAGAGATGGAAGGCAATCTATGGCTTAGAAAGGAGCTTGAGTTAAGGCGCAAATCAAACGAAATAGTATCAAATTTTGATGCCGTTAATCTTAGGAAGAAGCTTCAGAAAGCTGAAATGCATCACAGAAACGAGTCTGTTATTAAGAAGGCAGTTAGGAAAGTACCGGTAAACTATGCAGCAATATTTGTCGGACTTATAATAATTAGCACCCTGGTAATTCTTTCAGAAAAAAGCATTGACCTGAGATCATTTACCGATAATGCCGTAGATAACTATAATGCCCTTACAATACACAGATCCGGAGAAATAAATGCTCCTGTTCAGCTTACAAAAGGCATGGAGCTATATCGCGAAGGCAAATATAATGAAGCTATTCAGCAGTTTGAATTATTGGTTGATGGAAATAATTCTGCCATACAATCTAACTTTCTGAACGGTATTGCAAATATGCAAATAGATAGATATAAGGAAGCTATAAGCTCATTTAACACCGTTATCAAGCATAACGACAATATGTTTATTGAAGATGCAGCCTATTACCTGAGTCTCTGCTATGTAAATATAGAAGAGAACGAGCGGGCAAGGGCAATATTGGAGGGCATAATCTCCAGTGAAAGCAGGTATCGGAAAGATGCAAAAAAAGTACTTAGAAGTATTGATTAATAATACTACCTGAGATTATAATGTTTGAGTCTGATAAAAAATACAGAGAACAATTAAGTACCAATACCAGAGAAGGAGATCTTATGGGGAATGCAGGTATATCATGCACAGATTTAAATATTTTAAATAGCCCGGAGATATTAACCGGCCTATCTCATGAAGTGAGAACTTATATGAATTCAATAGTCGCTTTCTCCTTTCTCCAGAATGCGGAAAATTGTAATAATAATGACAGACAGGAATATACTGACCATATATTAAATTCATGTGAACAGTTAATAACACTGTTTGATAATTTTCTTGATTCAGCTTTAATCGACACTGAAAAGCCCAGCAGTAATCTAAAAAAGAGAGAGCTCAGGGATGTTCTTCAGCACCTTGCCAGTGATCTGAACAGTACACTTGCAAAATTTGACAAAAAAAATGTTTCACTTGTTCTGGAAGAACAGTCAGACCGGGACGAAGCATTTATTGATGAGGAAAAGATATTTCGGGTTATCAAAAACCTCTTCAATAATGCTTTGGAGCATACAACATCGGGTTATATCAAATTAGGTTATAAAAAAGCAGATAGCCAGGTTGTTTTTTATGTTATAGATTCAGGAAATGGCTATCACCTGAACAAGGAATTACTGGAGGCTGATAACCTAACCTCCTGCCTTGCTAAACATAACAGCACATTTACGACAGTAGGTCTGATCCTTGCTAATAAACTTATAGAGAGTATGAGTGGAAAGTTCTGGATCGAACCTAACGGAGTTAATGGAACAGGTATGTATTTTTCGATCCAACACCGCAAAGCCTTTGAAACTCATGAAAATAAGGACATAAATAAGTTTAAATCCAGAATCGCTATATGATGTCTACTTCCTATTACCTGTTTTGAAAGTCTGCTATTGAAATAGGTATTATAAGAGTGCCCGGGTGGCACTCTTTCTTCTTTAGGGGTGGTTGATAGTACCTGTAATCTTTATTTCCGTTCTCCTGTTTCTTCTCATTCCTTCTCGTGTATCATTATCAGAAACAGGCATTGTATCACCATAGCCCTTATAGCTTATCCTTTCCGGGGATATACCCCTTTCAAGCAGGTAGTTTTTTACAGATTCGGCCCGCTTTTCTGAAAGAAGCTGATTGTGCATATCAGATCCGGTAGAATCTGTATGGCCACCAATCTCAATTGTAATAAGCAAATTTTTCTCGAGCAGCTCGTACAAACGGTTTAATTCAATCAACGATTCGCTTAATAACTCCCATGAATCTGTTTCAAAGAAAACATTATAGAGAGTCATTCTTTCTCCTACTCTTATCGGACTTAATCCAACACGCACAATAAAAGGTTCTGCGGCACTATGATCTCCCTCAAGAAAAAAACTTTCAGAAAAAAACAGATATCCCTCTTTATTAACATTTAGTCCGTAATTTTTATCGGAACTCAGACAGATAATAAATTCTCCTTCTTCATTTGTGGCTGACCTCACCACCGACTTCTTATTATTTAAATCCGTTAATTCATACTGTGCCTTTAATCTCCTTCCCGACATCTTATCATAGACTGTGCCCTTGATATAAGATACCGGCTCCGGACGAAGCTGTTCAGGAAGGTTAAAATAGTAAAGATCCCTACCCCTGTCAGGTTTGATTTCCGACGAATAATAAGCTCTATCTCCGGTACCATTAATTATTAAGCCCATTTCATCTGTTTGAGTATTTATGGGATAGCCAAGATTCTTCACTTCAGTCCATGTGGTATCATCAATCATCCTGGACATATACAAATCCAGTCCTCCCATAGACGGTCTTCCATTTGACGAAAAATAAAGTGTTCTGCCATCGAAATGTATAAACGGAGACATTTCATTACCGGCTGTATTTATTTCTCCACCGAGGTTTACCGGATCACCCCAATCGCCATTTTCTAACTTCTTACTGTACCAGATATCCATAGCGCCATATCCACCTGGCCGGTTGCTGACAAAAAACAATTTTTGTCCGTCTGACGACAGTGATGGCTGAGATTCCCAGTAACTGGTATTAATAGGTTTGCCAATATTCATTCCTGAGATCCATCCTCTGGAGGTTAATGCAGAGTAATATATATCACAACCACCTTTGCCGTCCTTTCTGTTGCAGGCAGTAAAATACATATACTGACCTCCGGCAGCAAGCGATAGTGCGCCTTCGTTATAAGGTGTATTAAGAGGATAGCCGATATTTTTTGCCGGCAGAAATACATCATCTTTCATCTCACTGAAATAGAAATCTTCCTGGTACCTGATTCCATCTATATTTCTGGCACCTTCAGCTATTTGTCGTGTAAAAAAGAAAAGGCTGTTATCAACTGTAATAGCAGGCCAGTATTCATCGTACTCTGTATTAACCGAATCGCCGAGGGATACCGGAGAGAATGCAACAGGATGTTGTTTTGCCTCTATTGCAAAGTCGCAATTTACAAGATACTTATTAGCTTTTTTTATCAGGTTCTCAGACTGATTACCCGCATTTATAAAGGAACTGAAAAACCTGGCAGCCATATTATAATCGCCCAGCATAAACTGCACTTCGCCCATACTATACAGAGCCGGGACAAAAAACAAAGAATCAATCTCAATAACTCTTTTAAAATTAACGGCCGATTCCTTATATTTTTTTTGATCCTTATAGAGCTCTGCCAATAGCAAATATGCTTCAATAAAATCATTATCTCTGCTAATAGCTTCCAGCAAATGATCTTCTGCAGCCTTATATTCTACAAAATCATAAGCTCTTTTTCCTTCAGTATATGAATTAAGCGCGCGATTCGACCTGGTATGCAGATTCTGACCTGTCAACTGCACAGAACATACTATACTAATAAAGATAAACAATATTGTACCTGCACTTCTCATTATGGTATTTTCATATACTTATGGCTCTGCAGAGATATCCTCCATTTATTATTATTCAGAATATATTCAACTATCGTGCCTATAATGCTATCGAAGCGACTCCATTCGGCCTGTAAAAACAATTCACATGAATTATTAACCTTTGAACTCATTTCTTCTGCCCATAAAAGATCCTTACTTTCCTGTATAATAACCTTGAGTTCGTCGGCCTTTATAGTTATATCTCCTACCGGTGGTGCATTTATCTTGGGAGACAAACAGATCCAGTCCCATTCGCCTGATAAAGGATAAGCCCCTGATGTTTCCAGAAAAGTCTTTATTTGATTCTTCCTGAGTAAGTTACATAGTGGTTCCATATCCCACATTAAGGGTTCTCCTCCGGTAATGACAACAGAATCTGCTCTGGAATCAAGAACATGCTGTACAATAGCCTTAACATCGACAAGAGGATGAATATCAGGATTCCATGTATATCTTGAATCACACCAGCTACATCCAACATCACATCCTCCTATCCGCAAAAAATATGCAGCCCTCCCGGTATGATAGCCCTCTCCCTGGAGAGTATGGAAATGCTCAACAAGCGGCAGTTTTTCCCCATTTTTAATTATAATTTCCTTCATTACTTATTTATTCCCTGGTAATAATATTTTATAGCTTGCTAAGCAGGCCTGGAGCTCTCAGACGCAAGATAAATAACATTTTCCTTAACATATAATGATTCTACCTGTGTAT
>CAZWLP010000039.1:11942-23452 GCA_964634565.1 uncultured Rikenellaceae bacterium
ACCCGGGCTTATTGCTTTTAACTATTCTAATTATTAGATTCACTTAAGTTTAAGAATTTTCCTGATTTTATTAAATAAATCTGTATTATCATAAATACCTGTAAACTGGTAACTCTGAGGTCCGAATGCATAAATTGGTACAGGCGAAGCAGTATGGCCACCAACAGAATAACTTGCAGAGACACTTCCCTTTTTCAGATCACCACCAACAAGTGTCATACCTCCTGTTTCATGGTCGGCAGTAAACAACACCAGGGTCTCTCCTGCTTTTTCTGCATAGTCGAGAACTACACCCAGTGTTCTATCCAGATCTATGGTTTCCTCAAGAATATATTTTGTATCATGATTGTGGGCTGCCCAGTCGATCTGTGATCCTTCAATCATAAGAAAGAAACCCCCAGGATTTTTCTGAAGCGTCTCGATAGCTTTAATCGCAGAATATGCAAGCATATCTCCTCTCCCCTCTGCATAAGTAGGCATATGACCGTCTGCCAGCAGTCCGGCAAGCTTAGTACTACCATCTACCTCAAGTAATTCTTCGTTCGACAAAACCACATCGTAACCCTCAGACTTAAGCTCCTGAATAAGGTCCCTGCCATCTTTCCTGTTTAAAAAGTAATCTTTACCTCCGCCGATAAATACATCCGGCTGAGTCTTAAGAAAGTCTATAGCAATTTCCTCATAATTATTTCGATTTATATTATGAGCAACAAAGCTTGCAGGTGTTGCATGGGTAACCGCACTGGTACTAACCACTCCTGCAACAACATCATTCCTGTGTGCAATCTCAATAAGGTTTTCTACAGTAAGACTGTCAGGAGTGAGTCCAAGCATACCATTCTTCGTTTTCTTTCCGCTTGCCATCGCTGTACCACTGGCGGCAGAATCAGTTATATAATTATCAAATGAATGTGTTTTTATCAAACCAATATTCATTACCTGCTCAACATTCATTGTCCCCTCATAAACGGTCATAGCTCCATATAAGTGCGACAGGCCCATCCCATCACCAATAATTAAAATTACATTCTTTACTTTTCCTTTTGAATTAACATATAAATTACTGTTACATCCTGCAGAAATAAGTACAAGAACAAACAATACTGCAATAGTCCTTTTATAAATTTTCATAATACTTCTACTCCCTGTTAAATAATCCAATAATCTCTGTTTCTGACAAATTATCAATGATTTTCTCAGGAATAAGTTTCCAGTTATTGTCAGATTCAATTCTTATTGTATCAGTATTTTCAATCCACTTTATCATATAATATCTTAGATCCTTATCTGTTGATCTTATTATTCTTTCCTTAATTTCTTCCTTACTAAGACCGCATCCTCTTTCCAGGTGACCTCCTCCCCCATTTCCCCTGTATGAATTCAGGGCTACACTGTATAATGAATCTGCATAGAACGCTCTGCCGTCTGAAAATCCACTTATTTCAACCTTTTGCCCATCCTCTTTACGAAGATCAACACTATATTCTATTCCGGAAGCTGAATCAAAATTATAATACCGGTTCTGTAGCATATTATTGCTCCCATCCTGGTATTTTAAAATTCTGTTTTCTCCTGCAGTAAGTGTACTAAACCACATACTGCTTGAGTATTCAAGATACCTGTCAATCTCTTCCCCGCTTAACTGCATGGTATAAAGCATGTTTTCAAACCTGTAGAGATTAAACATATCATTAACCCTGAGTATTCCTGAATCGATCTTTACATCAAACGACAGAGGAGCAGCAAAAGAAACATCGGCATTAGAGGTCTGCATTTGAACCTGATGTATCAAATCCATAAAATCTGAATCGCCGAAATATGATTCCCTCGACGAAATTGTTCTGTCCAAATAACCAATAGGCCTGTTAATATACTCAGAAATTATCTTATAATCACCCTTAAAATGATCTTCAAAGTCCTTATTCAACTGTAGTGTATCAGTCCTTACAGAACTTCCCTTAATTGAAATAATCTCCGGATCCTTATTGCCGGAAAACTGTATTTCAGCAAGAGAAATAAACCTGGCATGGCTGCCACCATCTATTATAAGAACACTGTCTCCGGTATCTGTTACAAGAAAATCATTCATAAGATCATGATCATGCCCAATAAAAATCAGGTCAAATCCCGGAACCTCCCTTGCAACAGAAAGCGAAGCATTTTCATTCTTGAACGATCCAATATCTCCTCCGCCATAGCTTTCATTCCATCCTGAATGAAACAGCCCAATAACTATATCAGGATCTTCTTCCAATATAACTGGCATCCACTTGCGGGCAGAAATCACCATATCTTCAAATTCAATTCCACTGTACAATATTTCCGGAAGCCATCCCGGAACACCAGGCGTTATAAGACCCATAACTGCAATCTTAAAGCCATCCTGTCTTATTATAGTATAGGGTGTAAAATAAGGCTCCCCGGTCACTGTACTAACAGCATTTGCGGCAAGCATAGGAGCATTATACTCTGATCTGATTCTGTCGTAAACACTGTGCCCCGCTTCAATATCATGATTTCCAACTGTAAGTGCATCATAATCAAGGTAATTTAATACCCTTGGCCATAAATGGTCTACTAATGTATCTTCAAAATTATAATAATAAACAGAGGGGCTTCCCTGCAGGTTATCGCCGTTATCGAGCAGTATTAATTTTTTTGAGTCTAAACTTCTGAAATAGCCTGCAGCTTTTGACATTGAATATCTTGCCTCATTACCCGAAGCAGGATCCTTGCCAAATATCACTCCATGAACATCTGTTGTTGCAGCAACATATATTTTATTTTCCGTATTATTGTCACACGACAATACGAACAGAAGCAGAAATATTATTGTAATTATTCTGATCAAGATTAAAGATTTTTTATTGTATCATGCAAATTTAATTTCTTAAATAACAAAATCACTATATTATCGTAATTTTGGACTTATAATATGCTGTAGAACTAACAATATGCGACAGTTTTTGTTTATTTACCCCGCTGTATTAAAACTATAATATTTTATGGTAAGAACAGGATTTGATATTATATCAGAAGAGCTACCCCGAGAACTAAAAGGTAAAGCTGTTGCGGTACTTTGTCATGCACCAAGCATAAACCACAGGTTCCAGCATATTATCGATTTCCTTGCCTTACATAATCAAATAATAATTCGTGCTATTTTTGGACCGCAGCACGGTCTGTTCGGAGAAACACAGGACAACATGATAGAGTGGGAAGGCTACAGACATCCAGAATACAATATTCCGGTATACAGCCTGTATGGCAAAATCCGGAAACCAAAACCTGAAATGCTAAATAACATTGATGCCTTTGTAGTCGATTTACAGGATATAGGTGCAAGACCTTACACTTACATCTGGACAATGAAGCACTGCATGGAAGTTTGTGGAGACCTTGGTATACCAGTATGGATACTGGACAGGCCAAATCCTGTTAGTAATCTTGGAACTGAAGGTCCACTTCTGAAACGAAATTTCTTCACCTTCGTTGGCGAGGCAGAAATACCAATGTGTCACAATATGACCATTGGGGAAATTGCTCTGTGGATAAACACTTATGAATCTTCTGGCTGCGATCTTAATATAGTCTGGATGAGGGGCTGGGAAAGAGGCATGGCCTTCGACCAGACAGGTCTTAATTGGGTACCCCCTTCACCTAATATGCCTGGCTTAAATACGGCAATGGTGTATCCCGGAACCGTAATGACAGAGACATTGAATCTTTCTGAAGCAAGGGGTACAACCACCCCATTCGAACTATTTGGTGCACCAACACTTAATAATGCAATACTACTTAAGGAGCTTAATTCCAGACCACTACCAGGCTGCATTTTCAGATTACACGATTATATTCCGACTTTTCACAAATACGAATCAGAATATTGCAAAGGCATATTTATTCATGTTACTGACCGTAATATTTTCAAACCGGTATATACTGCAATAAATATATATGACGCAATAATGGAAACAACACCCGGCTATTTAACATTTAATAAGCCACCTTATGAATATGAAAATACTCTGATACCTTTCGATATTCTTGCTGGTAATAGTAGTATAAGAAAGGTTCTGGAGGACAGGGGGAATATTGTAACAGAGCAAGAAAAATGGTTCGATGAAATAGAATCATTCAAGTCAGATTTCAAGCAAATAAGCTATTACTAATACAGGTAAATGGATCCAGTTATAACATATGCCTTACTGGCTATTATAATTCTCTTCGCGAGTTTTGTACGCGGAACAGCAGGATTTGGACTCGCTATGACTGCTATGCCACTTCTTAATCTCTTTCTTAGTTACATAGACACAGTAATCCTGGCAGTTTACCTGAACCTTATATTTTCAATTGTTCACCTTATACGTTCCAGAGGAAGCATCGAAAAACAAAATTTGCTTCTTACTATATTGTTTGGGATAATCGGTGTAACTATTGGAGTAATTATCCTGAAAAATATCGATCATAATCTTCTGAAAACCATTGCAGGTATAATAATAATTATGTTTGGTTTCTCAATCCTGTTGGGTTTTAAGATAAGGATCAAAAATAAATCATTTGCATTTTCAACAGCTGCATTAACAGGAGGGATACTTGCGGGAAGTGCGTCTGTTGGCGGACCGGCAGCTGCAATTATTCTCGGAGGTACAAATATGAGGCAGGATAAATTCAGATATGCAATGTCTGTATTTTTTCTTATAACATACCTTTATTCTGCAATAATGTACGGTGCTACAGGATTAATAAGCCTGAACAATATAAAGATGATTATTTTTTCTCTTCCTTTTATGGCAGCGGGACTGGTTATCGGGGATAAAGTTGCTGGCAAACTCAACAGGAAAATCTTTAAAATAATGGTTCTTGTGCTACTGATTATTACCGGATCAATTATTACCATTCAGGGCTTAAAGACTATTTTATAGAATAAGTATTTATATTTATCAGCATATTCTTAAATCTCTTGTCAGGAAGGGTGAATATATCAATAGCCTGATACTACTCAAATAAGCCATCGTCTCTCAATAACAGAAGAATCGAAGCCTGAGATACCACAACATACTTTTCCTTATTAAATTCTATTTCTATTGCACTATTCTGCATATAGACCGCAAGATCACCTTCTTTAGGCTGAAGGGGTACATATTTTGGTTCTTCTCCTCCAGGCTTCCATGGTTCATCAACATCAGCCAGTACGGGAATCGGATATCCGGGCCCAACCTTTACAACATATCCAATCTGAACTTTTTCCTTTTCCTGGACACCGGGTGGCAGATAAAGTCCTGTTTCAGTTTTTGATTGTGGGGTTTTTGGCTTAATTAATATCCTGTCTCCCACGACAATTAATTTCGATAAATCCTTTTCGTCAAGATAAACACTCATTTTTAAATTGTTTTACTAGATACAAATCTATATATATTTTTTTCATTCAGTATTTTTTGAGAATATTTGTACTCTATTTGCGATCATGAAATATAGCTTTATCCTTGTTGAACCCAAAGTGCCTGAAAATATAGGTGCAAGCGCCAGAGCTCTTAAAACTATGGGCTTTAGTTCGCTGATCTTAATTAAGCCCTGTAAAGATCCAGAAGGAAGGGCAAGGTGGCTTGCTCATGGTTCAAATGAAATACTTGACAATGCTGAAATATTTGATTCGCTTAAGGATGCGATATGCAATTTTGATCTGGTAATTGCCACAACTACAAGAAAAAGAAAGGTTCAGAGTGACTTAGTACCGCTTACAGAACTCACCGGATTTATTGCAAATAAAGGTAATGCCATAAAAAATGTAGCAATAGTTTTTGGCAATGAGGAATCAGGACTTTCAAATAGCGACTTATCCCTCTGCCATATCTCATCAACAATACCTCTCGCAGTCGAATTTCCCTCCTTAAACCTATCCCAATCGCTAATGCTATATGCATACGAACTTTCATCAGAAAAGAATATTTTAAATAAACCCTTCGAAAAGCATATTGCAGGAGAAAAATCACTAAGTGTTGTTAAGGACAAAGTGCAAAAAATACTGGAAGCAACAGAACTCTCGGATAATCCTTCTATTTCCGGGAAAATTCTAGAAAGATTAGCACATGCTGACGGAAAAGATTTAAACCTGATTCATAGTATTTCCAGTAAAATCCTGGAAATAATTAATAACGGAAAGTAAAGACTCAATGATATACCTTGTACTTTGCATACTCTCGTCCTCTTTTTTAATGGTTGTTTTTAAAATAACTGCCAGACGTAAGATGGATACATATAATGTTATTGTTATAAATTATATAGTAGCCTCCCTGCTCGGATTCCTTATTTCGGGATTCCCGACAAGGGAAACGTTTACAAGTAACTGGCTTGTGTTTGCCATTATTATTGGTATCCTGTTTATAGTAGTATTCCTACTGATAGCCTATTCAACAAAAGTATCAGGGATAGCACTAACAACTGTTGCAGTGAAGATGTCTGTTATTCTACCCATCCTGTTCTCAATATTTTATTTCAGCGAGGATATCTCATTCCTGAAAGTTATTGGAATCATACTTGCGATGATTGCTGTTTATCTAACCGTACACAAAAAGCAAGACCATAATATAACTAAACGAATTGCAATTATTTTACCAGTCTTGCTGTTCCTGGGCTCTGGAACCATTGACAGCCTTATAAAATATACGCAGGCTACATTTCTTCAGGAAGACAGTACTATTATGTTTACCTCAGTACTATTTACCATTGCAGCTATATGTGGCATATTATACTCTCCACTAAGAAAGAAATCTTTTGCTGCCTACTTTAGAAAAGATATCCTGGTAAGTGGAACTATACTTGGTATAATAAATTTCGGATCTCTTTATGGCATCGTTATGGCCCTTGAAAGCAATGTCTTTGACAGTTCAGTCCTTTTCGGTATAAATAATATAGGTATTGTAGTTCTGTCTGTAATACTTGCATTGGCCTTATTCAGGGAGGAATTAACACTGAGGAACAAGGCAGGAATTATTTTATCGGTTATAACAATTATACTTCTCAGTCTAATAAGATGACAACAGAAGACACATACAGAACAATAAAATCTCCTTCAAAGGGAATATTTAAGGACAGGGGCAGTAAGTTTATCGGCCTGGCATACAGGATCAACTCTGTTGAAGAGGTTCAGCAAATTCTTGATTCTGTAAAAAAGGAATACAGGGATGCCCGGCATCATTGTTATGCATATAAAATAGGCTTAGATGATAACACCTGGAGGACAAATGATGATGGTGAGCCATCAGGAACAGCTGGCAAACCAATATTAGGACAAATAAATTCCTTTGATCTTACAAATGTTCTTATAGTTGTCGTAAGATATTTCGGTGGCACATTGCTGGGTGTTGGAGGTCTTATTAATGCATATAGAAATGCAGCAAAGGATGCCCTTTCTGATGCACTGGTGATTACCGAATTAGTTATAACAGAATATGACCTCGAATTTCCATATTCTTCAATGAACGATGTAATGACCCTTATTAAGGATGAGAACCTTATTCAGAACCATCAGGTCTTTGAACTCAATTGTTCTATCAGGATTGGTTTTCGCAAATCTGCTGAAGAAAGACTTATTCAGAAGATGAATCTGATAAAAGATCTCCGCTATACATTGGTAGCCGAATAATTACCCGGAAATAATATATTTTTCTTTTAATTTCCCTGTTTTGTAATTATTAATTACTTATTAACAACAAGAGTCAGATTTATATTAGTTTTTAACTTTGTCAACAGATATAAACACTAATAACATTTTGATGAAAAACAGAAGTTTAGTATCAATCGATGATTTTTCAACAGACGAAATCACTAAAATACTTGATCTTGCAGGTGACTTTGAGAAAAACCCTTCACAAAACCTTTTGCAGGACAAAGTAATTGCTTCCCTGTTTTTTGAACCTTCAACACGTACCAGGCTCAGCTTTGAGAGTGCAGTCTCAAGACTTGGAGGTAAAATTGTCGGCTTTACCGACGCCTCCAGTTCAAGTGTTTCGAAAGGAGAAACGCTAAATGATACAATACGAACTGTAAGCAACTACTCCGACCTTATTGTAATGCGTCATCCAATAGAAGGCAGTGCCAGGTACGCAAGTGAGGTAGCAGGAGTACCTATTGTAAATGCAGGCGACGGTGCAAATCAGCATCCTACTCAGACTCTTCTCGATCTATATTCAATCAGAAAGACACAGGGCACCCTTGATAGTCTGAATATTTTTCTTGTAGGTGATTTAAAATATGGAAGAACTGTCCATTCGCTTGTAATGGCAATGTCGAGATGGAATACAACCTTTAATTTTGTATCTCCTGAAGAGCTGAGAATACCAAATGAATATAAATTATACCTGAATAATCTTGGACTTAAATATTATGAGCACTCCGACTTTACTGAGATTATTTCAAAGGCTGATATAATATATATGACAAGAGTTCAAAGGGAAAGATTTACAGATCCTATGGAATACGAAAAAGTCAAAAATGTATATGTACTGAAAAATTCGATGCTTGAAAATACTAAAGATAATATGAGAGTATTACATCCCTTACCCAGAGTAAATGAGATTGACCCGGATGTTGACTCCAATAAGAAAGCATATTATTTTGAGCAGGCCCTTAACGGAGTATTTACAAGACAGGCAATTATCTGTTCACTGCTGGGATTAAAATAGAAATATCTAATTAAAATGAAAGAACCTAAACAATTAAGCGTTAGCGCGATAGAGAACGGGACAGTTATTGATCATATCCCTGCCAAAAACTTATTCAAGGTAATTCAGATTCTGGGCCTCGATAAAATAGATAAACTAACCACATTCGGAACAAACCTTAGCAGCAGTAAGCTTGGTAAAAAAGCTATTGTCAAACTTGCAGATGTATTTTTCGAAGACGATGATATCAACAGGATCGCACTGGTTGCCCCACAGGCAAAACTAAATATTATCAGGGATTACGAAGTTGTTGAAAAAAGTATTGTGGAGGTGCCGGATGAGATTATAGGAATTGCAAAGTGCGTTAATCCAAAATGTATTACCAATTACGAAAAAATTAATACAAAATTTAAGGTTTTATCCAAAGATAGTGTTTCACTCAAATGCCACTACTGCGAAAAAATTACCGACCAGGAACATCTGGAGATAGTCTGATCACCTTATCCTGTCGTAAGATTTAACCAGTAACTCATCTTTGAGAATAGCTCTGAAAGCCAGATAACCGAATATCAGTCCAACAAGGGGAAATACAAGTTTTATATTAAATATTGGGTCTGCATTTATATTTCTGCCGCTAATAAAAATATAATAGAGCATCATAATTAGCACCCCGCAAAAAAGTAATGTTGACAAAACTGTTGCCCTGATCTGTAATTTCCTGTTTTTAAATAAAAGTAAAGACACAAATAAAAGTAAAGGAACCAGTATCATTAAAATACTGAGCGGTATACTTTTAACAATAAGTTCTGTAACTCCATCCTGAATAAGTGAAATACCTCTAAAAGAAAGACTGTATAACTCGCCCTTCTCTCCCACCAGTTTAACAATGTCGCCATTAAGTAAAAGTCCCGCAAGTGAGGCAGATATAGCTAAATATAAAGTCTGTATTCTCTGAATCATTTTTTTAAAATTATACCTTTGACAACAAAGTTACTTTCTTTTTTTCAAATACTGGTAATCAAGATAATATAAGACTTTAAAGGAGATACTGTTTGTTTTGTCAGAAGCAAACATATCCGTAATATTATCCATAAAGTCATAAAAGATATCATCTGAGCCGGTATAAATAGAGTTCTTCCATACTACAGACAGTTCGCTGCCCGGTGCAAATCTCCAGGTATATACCATATCAATATTAAAAGCATTGTAGTTGTAGTCGTGATTCTCTGTATATGAAGGATCAGGAATCAGCGATCCTTGATTTCTGTCGAGAATATAATATTTATCAAGGTAATCGGCTCTCGACCAGTAATGTCTTAACCTGAGACTGAGGTATGAATTGGCTGTAAAAATAAAACTGGATTCAATCTGGTTTTCAATTGTTGTATTATCCCTCTTACCAAATTGCACAGTATCAACATCATTACTGCTTACATATCCAAATTCATTTAACCTGAAGCGCATTTCCAATCGGTAACCCATTGAAAACCGGTCTGAGAATTTGAAACTTGGATCGATTGAAAAAGTATATTCAGACTGATCATTATCAGACCAGAACTTAGTATAGCTGGCTCTCATGTTTCCTGAAACAGGTTTATTGCGATTGGTGCTTATCCACGACATAATATTAAAATTTCTGGGTCTGTGAAAAAACCATCCGTCGAGTCTTGGCTCATAGTAATCATCCACACCTTTGGGTTGATATTCTCCTCGCAGAGTAAACGACCAGTAATTCCTGAATGTTGTCATTGTAATAAACTCAAAGCCTGAATCTGTGAATAATCTGGGCTGATGCAGCATATTATATTTATAATTCAGCGAATTTCTCATTGTCAGAATACGCCAGAAAGGGTCAATAATATTATAGGAGAGTTCCAGCTCATTCTGGAATTCATTATTCCTTCGCAAATAACCAAGATCATTAGGATCATATGTATCATTGCTTATCTCAAAATTGTACTGGGCCCTGAAAGTCCCCCCCGTTTTCCCCATCCTGATCTGGTACTTATATCCAAGTTCAGTATCCTGATTATCGTAATATTTCTGACTCAGAGCGGCCTGGCCGAAAATTGAATATTGACGACTCCTGTCCTGAATCTTGAAATCAGTTGCCGTTACATTTGCTGTATAAAACAAATCACTATGTTCACCAGAACGTCTTACATTTGTATTTTCAAAGCTTAAATATGAATTATTTGCCAGGCTCTGATCTATAACTACCATATTGTAGTTGGTAAAAGGCCCCGTCATATAGTTTCTTGTTTCGCCACTTAGTGTATCCTTAATTATTGCATACATCTCTCTGGTCATAGCATTAAATATTCCAATTCCCAGTCCTCCCCTTGTCCTTCCGGATATCTTGGTTGCATTAATCATTCTCGACTCACTTGGATTATTATCGACAGTCTCATTTTCTGAGAGATATTCATAGGCTTCATCATATCCTTCCGGCGATTCACCAATACGCCTTGAATAGAATATTCCACCCTTACTAAAGAGCTCAGTCCCCTCCATAAAGAACGGCCTGTTTTCATTAAATTTAACCTCATAGGGAGACAGGTTAAGCACCTGGTCGTCAGATCTTACCTGTCCAAAGTCAGGAATAAGTGTTGCGTCGAGGGTAAAGCTCTCATTAATTCCCCATTTAAGATCCAGTCCACCATTATAGCTGGCTTCAATAGGGTCAGAATTATACTTTTCCAGATAACCAGAGACATAAGGGGTAAGTGAAAGCCTTAACGGAGGTTCTATATCACTTACATTAGTAAGCTCACCTAGGTGATTAAAAGTGAAGCCTATTTCCCTGTCTACATAATTCCAGGATGATTGCTCACGATCGCGCCTCAC
>CAZWLP010000040.1:0-22465 GCA_964634565.1 uncultured Rikenellaceae bacterium
AAGAATCCTGGTAGTAAGATGCTGGCGGAGAGCAAGAATAGCTCTTCGTCCAAAATCGTGAAGCTTTACTTCATCAGATACTTCTTCTCCTACCTCATAATCTTCATCTATCTTTTTTGCTTCGCTCAGGGATATCTGTGTATTAGGATCTTCAAGGTCCTTGTTTTCAACTACTTCGCGGTTTCTCCAGATCTCAAAGTCTCCCTTATCGATATTAACAATGATATCAAAGTTTTCATCAGAACCATATTTCCGTGCCAGCAGGCTCCTGAATACATCCTCAAGAACACTCATCATTGTTGCCCTGTCAATATTTTTCAGCTCCTTAAACTCGGAGAAGGTATCGATTAAATTTACATTTTCCATCTCACTACAATGTCTTTATTGTTTGAAAGTTATTAATACTTTAACTGATCTAATTTCATCTATATTAAAGGGTTTCTCAATAAGTTCCCTTTTTTTTCCCTTTACTTTTTGTTTTGTTTCAAGCATAAAAATATTACCCGAAAAACTCTTCATAATACCAGTATGTTTTTCTCCGTCGCAGTCTACTACCTCAACCCTGCGTCCAACACTCATCTCATACTGTTCGCTAACCCGCAGTGGTTCTCCTATGCCAGGCGATGAAACACTTAACTCAAAATCCTCTGCGTCGCGGTCAAGATTACTTTCGATGTACTTGCTCAGTTTAACGCATTCATCAATTGTAATACCTTCCTTTTTATTTACCAGAACTGTAATCTTGTTTCCTGTTGTAACCTTAATATTTACCAGGAAAATATCACTGTTTCCGGCGAATTCTTCTACAAGCTTTTCTATCCTTGTTTTGTTAACCATGTCAACTCATTATAATAAAATAGGGGACTTAATTCGTCCCCTAAGAAGTCAACCACCCCTCATGTCGGGTGCAAATGTATGAAATATTTATGAAACAGGCAAAAACTTTAAGAATCAGCAAAGAGCTAAGGGCAAAGGGTTAAGGGCACCCTGATCTAAGCTTTCGTCCTTTGTCGTTTGCCCTTTGTCACCTGGCTGCCTGCAGGCAGGTTTGTCTTTTAGATAAACTTTTCTCTCTTCTGTAACCTGTAAAGGCCCAGCAGCAGAAAGAGTATTATAGAAACCAGCAGTATAATCCTGTTCTCCAGCACTATGCCCGACCATGATGATTCAGTTATATCGCCGGGTAAATTAAATGGATTAAGAAAGACATTCCACTTGCTGGTCTCGAGGGGATCGGCAAGAATAAGGAAGAAGAGGCTGAAGATTATAATAATAACGGCAGCACCGTTGCCATTACGAACAATGGTAGACACCATAAACGACATTACTCCCATAAAAAATACAGGATAAAGAACCTGGTAGGTTACGGCCATAACTGGCATTTTTATTACCAGGTAGGAAGTAAGCCATACAAAGCCCAGCAGCGCCAGGAAGGTTATAATATAAATTAAAAATATTCTGACCAGCCACACCTTATACCTGTAATTTGGAATGCCAAACAATATTTCAATTGTGCGTGCATCCTGGTCGTTCTGAATCCCAAATACAGTAGGGTAGAAGATAAGAAGCAGACCGCAGAAAATAAAAATTCCATAGAGGTCTTCTATCCTGGATATTTCTTCAGAGAAAGCATAAATAATTATAAGTCCAACATAAAAGGCGAAGGCACCCAGCAGGAACCATATAAATTTATTTGAGAATATAATCTTGAGATTATATTTCACCATGCTGACGGCTATCTTTAATAAGCCTCCTGTTTTTTTATTTCTCATCTGATAATTGTTTGCTTTTCCTTAATAACCACAGGTATGCATCTTCGAGATTTGGAGCCACCTCTATTGCATTGTCGGCTGGTTGTTCTTTCGAGATACATCTAACCCTGATTTTATTCTGTTCACTCATATGATGAACAACCAGGTATTTATCTGAGAAATCTTTAAATAATTCCGGTTTTATATGCAGTTGCCAGACCTTACCTCTTGCTGCTTCAGTCATATCCGAGGGATGCCCCAGGAATTTTAAGTATCCACTGTCGAGTACTGCAACCTTATTGCACGAGCTTGATATATCTTCAATAATATGAGTTGAAAATATTACTACCCGCTCTCTGCTAAGGTCCACCAGCAGGTTTCTGAACCTTATTCTCTCCCTTGGATCAAGCCCGGCTGTTGGCTCGTCTACTACAAGTATACGTGGCAGGTGAAGAAGTATCTGTGCGATTCCGATCCTCTGTTTCATGCCTCCCGAATATGAAGCTATTTTTTCATCTTTCCTGTCGTACATATGTACGGAGTTCAGGACATATTCAATACGGCTTTTTCTGGTTTCTGAGTCTGAGATGTTTTTTAAGATTGCCTGGTAATCCAGAAACTCGTAGGCGGTCATATTTTCATATGTTCCGAATTCCTGAGGCAGATATCCTATTAAGCCCTGGAGTTCTTCCCTTTTTTCCTGTACATCGAGGCCATTGATCCATATCTTTCCATAGCTCTGCTCGAGAATGCCACATACTATCCTCATTAGCGTGGTTTTTCCGGCACCATTAGGGCCCAGCAGTCCAAACATCCCGTTTCCGATTTCCATCGACACACTGTTTAAAGCCTTAAAAGGCTTGCGGGTACGTCCAATAAGTGGTGTGGCAAGAACGAGCTTATATACTACTTTACGAAGATTTCTGAATCTTCCTTTAAGCCTGAAAATATCTACATTTTCCCTGTAAAGGTATCGGCCCGTTACATAGATAAATATACCCGAATACCAGATTAGCCCGATAACAACTACGGCAGCAATACTATCCCATTTAACCTGAAAAATTACAAGGTTAAGTAGTGGTACGATCCAGAAGATCAGTCTGCGCACAGTGCTGGTAATTATTTTTCCCCTTCTTCTTTTATTTTTTGCAGACAGAACTTTTTCAAGTGGATTCCAAAGTTCCAGTAAGAAGAACCAGCTAATAAGGCTAAAAAGGAAGATCCATAAACTATTCTGCAGGTAGATATAGGTAAAAAATATCAGGAAGCCGAAGATGGGTATCTGCCATACAAACTGATCGATATCTTTAATTGACTCAGGATCTTTTTCGAGTCCAAGTCTCTGACGGATCTTTTTACCTGCTTTCATCTCACGTATAAACCTGCTGTCGCGGTCGTAGATCTTAACAAGACTCTGTATTACTATCCTGATAGGTTCGTTCCTGTCAATTATATCGGCCCGGGCCTTCTTAAGGCTTGTCAGAATAAACCAGGTGGATGCAGGTACCAGTATGATAGTTAACATTATGGTAATTAACTGCCACAGGAAGGTATGCAGGAACAAATAAATTACCATTACCAGTCCTGCTGTAACAAGCAGCATAATAAGTTTAATCGGCAGACTCTGATTTCTTATCCATCGTAAAGAGGTTTCGAGCCCGGTGTAGAAGGTAGGTATAAATACAAGGGTCAGAAGAGTACTCAGTGCCAGTCCGCCGATAACAGTTATTGCAAATGATGCTCCAATTGTTGAAACATATTCTGCCTTACCCATAGCAAGAGGAAGCATGGCAACCATAGTTGTTATGGCTGTAATAAGAATGGGCCTTATCCTGGCCAGGCCCGCCATCATAAGTGCTCTCGATTGCCTGTACTTTCTTTTCCTTAGGATATTAGAGTAGTCGATAAGTATAATACCATTATTTACAACCACACCGAGCAGAATAAGGAATCCAATCAGTGTATTTGCATTCAGGATGGAGTTATTAGTAAGTATTAGAGCTATAAGTGAACCCAGTCCTGCAAGGGGAATTGAGAAGAGCAGCACTATCGGTGTTGAAAGAGATTCAAAAACTGCTGCAAGAATCATAAAAATCAGTATAATAGCAATACCTATAAGTATATAAAAGTCTTTTAGCTGATTTTCTTCGTGTACTACCTCTATTGCTACTCCGGAAGGTATGCTAAGACTTGATACCAGTAAATCGATCTCCTCCCTTGCAGTTTCAAGCACCGGCTTCGAATCGTTTACTTCATCTGTAAACCTGTAAGTAACAGTAATACTTTTCTCCTGGTTTTCCCTGTGAATGCTACCCATCCCATTAGAGAAAACAATATTGGCAATATCATCCATTTCCACAATACTGCCTGTTAAACCCGTAATCTGCAGTTCTTTCAGGTCGTCTATTGTTTTGGCCTCGTCTTCCTCTTCCTCCGGCAGATCATATTTTATAATTATATCGTAGTCATCTGTTCCCTGCCTGAATTTTACTCCCGAAGAATATTCTTTCTGGAATGATCCAAGTTCTTGCGATATATTATTCAGTGAAATACTGTTGCGGCTCATTAATTCCATATCAAAATGAAGCTGGACCTCCGGCTGATTATCCCGGAGGTTAATATTTACCGAATTAATTGTTTCAAGCTCTTCAATAAATGTCTCAAGGTCGTCGGCGATATTACGCATTTTTTCAAAGTCCTGCCCTTTTATCACTATTGATTCTGACTCTATCCCTATGCCCAGCATCCTGGTCATATTATTACCCGGGTTTGATCCTCCGATGCCGCTACCTACGCTGCCGCCAGCTGAGCTCGATTCTTCCATCTCAACTTCAGCCAGCTGATAATCGTTTACTCTTTCCTTAAGGTCGTTTTTTATCTCAGCAAGCTTGCGGTCGCTTTCCTTATCCCAGTTTTCTTTCAGGTTAATGGTTATGGTAGCCTGGCTTTCTTCTATCCGGCTTATTATGTCTTGTTTTTCTTCCAGACTTTCAAACCTGTTTTCTATTTCTTTTACAACGGCATCTGTTCTTTCCAGCGAAGACCCTCCAGGCATAGTAATATTGAATCTGAATTCGGGGGTTTCTATTTCAGAAAGTGAGTTCATACTCAGTCCCAGGCTTATCAGAAGTACTGCAAAAAATACTGCGAGCGAACCAATAATAATAGATGCCGGCTTTCTCATACTGGATTTCAGAATAAGAAGGTAGCTTTGAATCATGCGGTTATGGAGAGACAATCTTTTATATACTTCAGACTTACCGTGTCCTGATCCTGAAAGCAGAAAGTGGGTGGCCATGGGGATCAATAAAAGGGCTACTGCAAGAGATACAATAAGGGTAGAGACTATCGATACGCCAATGTTCTTTCCGATTAATTTAACAAGGAAATTATCTGAAAAGATAAAGGGGAGGAATACAGTTATTGTTGTAAGAGTAGCAGCTACTACCGATCTCCAGACTTCTGTGGTACCCTGTTTAACAGCCTGCCCGGGGCTCTTTCCTGTTCCGGCCAGTCTATAGATATTTTCAAGAACAACAACGGAGTTATCAATTAACATACCTATGGCAAGGGCCATACCCACCAGTGTAAGGCTGTTTATGGTAATACCTGCCGCATAAAAGAAGTTAAAAGCGGTAAACACAGATACCGGGATAGAGAATGCTATTATCGATACCAGGCGTATATTTCTCAGGAAGAACCACAGTATCAGCACGGCCAGCAGTCCACCAATAAGCGCCAGGTTGATAATCTGGTTGATATTGGTTTCCATAATTTCGGCATTATTATTCTGTATAACTATCTCTACACCCAGGGAGGCAAGTTCGTTGTTAAGTCTGTCGATTACCTCAATAGTATTATGAGAGAGATCAATCATATTTACCTGGTTGTCGTATACCAGGCTTATTGTCACTGCTTCGAGTCCGTTAACCCGGCTATAAGATTCTTCTTCTTTTACGCCAAAAAATATTTCCGCAATATCTCTTAACAGTACAGGCCCGTCCGGTTTAATAATTATATTTCCTATATCGCTTACATCTGTATATTCGGCAGATACATTTACAAATAGTTTCTTATCTCCATCGATAACTGTCCCTGCAAATGTTCTGTCTTTATTATTAGATGCTATGGCATTACTTACCTGGCTGATAGTTATTCTGTTGGCCAGGCATGCATCCTTGTCCAGTCTTACTTCGATTGACTTTTCACGGCCCCCGTAAATCTCAACCCCGGCAATTCCGTCAATATTTTCGAGCGCAGGTTTTATTTCTTCTTCTGAAACATTTCGCACCCTGTCTGCTCCGCCTGTACCTCTTACCTGTAGCTCCATAAACATGGTGTTTATTTGCTCCAGGTCTACCCTGATAATATTTACCATAAATTCTTCAGGCAGAGTTTTCGATATCATATTTATTTTCTCCTGAAGCTTGAGATAAGAGTACTTCAGGTCTGCTTTCTGTGTATAATAAATAATGATGGTACCATTCCTGCTTGTAACATTCGACTCAAGTTCTTCTATATCCTCCAGCGTACCTATGGCGCCTTCAATAGGTATTACTGCCTTGGTTTCGATATAGGAAGGATCAACTTCCAGGATTGAAGTTACCTGGACCATTAATGTTGGTAACTGAGAATTTGGATATAGCTCTACCTTGAGTCTCTGATAAGAGATATAACCCAGCATAGTAAGCCCTATAAAGAGCATACTTATTAGAGTTTTCCGCTTAATAATAAAATCCATAGCAGGCTAACTGATTGTGAACTTATATTGTCTTCTTATCTTTCCGAACATAGTCTATAACTGAATCAAATGCCCAGTATACTGTAGGTATTACCACAAGTGTAAGTATTGTAGAGGTAATTAATCCGCCTATTACTGCAAGAGCCATAGGTGATCTCAGGGATGCACTCTCACCAAATCCAAAAGTAAGAGGAAGGAGGGCCAGTATGGTTGTTATACTGGTCATAAGAATAGGCCTTATTCTCTGACCTCCCGCAAGTATTATTGCGTCATACCTTGATATGCCGCTTTCCTTTAACTGGTTTATCCTGTCGATAAGAATAATTGAGTCATTAACAGCAATTCCAACCAGCATTATTATACCAATATAGGCCATCATATTAAGGGCTAAGCCAAAAATAAAGAATGTCCACACAGAACCAACCACTGCGAGAGGGATGGTAAGTATAATAACAAAGGGATGAAGAAGCGATTCGAATTGTGAAGCCAGAACCATATAAACCAGCACAATTGAAAGTATCAGTGCGAAAGTAAGGTTAGACATTGATTCTTTGCGCTTTAATTCTTCGCCCGTAATTATTGTTCTGTAGTCGGCAGGCAGGCTAAGCTTACTGAGTTCAAGATCAACCTTCTGGGCTATCTTATCAAAGGCTACATTTTCATTTACCATGGCATATACATAGCTGGTACGTACCTGGTTGTTTCTGGTTATTTCCCTGGGTGATTTTTCAATATTTATACCCGCCAGCTCGCTTAGTGGAACATGCACAGATCCGGCACTGATAATCAGGTTTTTAAGATCTGCAAGAGGCATCTCCTGTAGTTTTACAGTTATATCTTTTATTTCGCCGCCATCTTCAAATTCTCCCGCTTCGGCACCTTCAAGTACAGACTGTATTTGTGATACAATACTTTCGACAGTAGCTCCATAATAACTGGCCCTGAACCTGTCAATTACAATATCAACTTCCGGTGTTCCCTCATCAAGTGATGTGCTTATAGTGTGCAGATCAGGATTTTCCCGGAGTATGCTTTTTACCTTGGCAGTAATATCTTCAATCACATCCAGTTCTTCTCCCCTGATCTCAACCACAAAGGGGGCTTCGTCTGTTCCGATTGCAGAACTCAGTGCACTTTCTGTGCGGTTAAAGGTAATATTCAGGCCGGGCACATCACCAATTTTCTTTTCAATTAAGTCAATTGCCTTATCAGCCATATAAACATATTCATCGAAGAGAAATACCTTAATAACAGATGTGTTCTCACCCCTGAAAAGATCCGACTGGTCTGTCCCTGTAGTTGTTGTTATGCCCGAATGACTGTATATCATTTCCACCTTATCTCCCAGCAGCTCTTTAATAATGTTCTCTATTCTTTTTGTCGTTTCAGCAGTTCTTTCAAGTTGTGTGCCTTCAGGCATTTTTATTTCGAGGCTGAATCCGGGTGTCTCGGCTGAGGGCATAAATTCACTTCCTACCCTTGGAATAATCAGTGCTGTTGCTCCAAGAAGAACTATAGCCACCACAATAATCAGTAATTTATTATTCAGGATTTTCTTGAGAAGAGCCGGGTACCATGCTATTTTTAAGGATTTGTCTTCTACTACCTTTTTACCGGGCTTATCCTTAAAGAAACGGCTAACCATAAGAGGTATTACAAGTATTGCCACAAACAGGGATGATATCAGCGAAAAGGCGACGGTCCATGCCTGGTCTTTAAACATTTCTCCCGAAGCGCCGTGCATATATACAATAGGAAGAAAGACAACTATTGTGGTTATTGTGGAGGCGGTAATTGCGCCACCTACCTCGGCGGTACCTGTAATAACAGCTTCCCTCAGTTTCATTCCGCCTTCCCTGTTCCGGAAGATATTTTCCAGAACAACTATTGCATTATCAACCATCATCCCTGCACCGAGGGCAAGCCCCCCCAGGGTCATTATATTTATTGTAAGATGGTTGAAATACATCAGGTTAAAGGTTGCCACAATAGAAATTGGCATTGCGAGGCTTACAATCAGTGTTGTTCCTAACCTTCGAAGGAAGAGAAATAATACAAATACGGCCAGTAGTATTCCGATCATGGCGGTATTCATAACTTCGTTGATTGAACCCTTAATATATTCGCCCTGATCCTGAACGCTTGTAAAATGGTAACCGGGAAGTGCTCTTTGAAGATCACTAATTGTCTTATTAAGCTCTTCAACAGCTTTCACTGTATTATACCTGGGTTCTTTATAGATCGATAAGCCTATGCACCTTTCACCATTGATAGTTACAATATTGTCGGGTTCCTTGTTTTGGAGATATATTTTTGCAACGTCGCTCAGAAACACAGGTGCTCTTTCAGAGGCGTTACTCTGTGTTGATCCTGTGGCAACTGACTGAGAAGCTTCCGACACCTGTTTAAAGCCAACAATTATTGATTTAAGATCATCAACACTATTAAGTACGCTGACTCCTTTTACTATATATCTTAATCCCAGGTCTTCAATTGATCCACCTGAAACATTCCTGTTATAGTTTGCTATTTGCTGGGCTATTGTACTGGTAGTGAGGCCAAAAGCATCGAGGAGATACTGATTGGTTTCTATTACTACTTCATTTATTTCATGCCCTGAAAGTTGAACATCCGCTATTCCCTCAAGCCTGATCAGTTCGTTACGGATATAGTTTTCGGCGGTCTGCCTCAATTCATCCATATCGTCAATCCTGTCGTGTTTTAATCCGATAATCATTACCGGGGATGCATTGGGGTCGTACTGTGTGATTGTAAATTCGTCAAGGTCTGAGTTCTGGCTCGCCGAATTAATATCTTTCTGAAGATCCAGGAATGCCTCATCCATATCCTTATTCCAGGCATATTCAACAATTATCTGGGCTGTTCCGACCATCGATACCGACGACACGTTAATAGCGTCTTTCTGCCTCATGGCAATCGATTCAACCTGATCGACAAACTGTTTTTCCATCTCTTCAGGAGGACGTTCTCCTGCTACCAGCTCAACATATATCCTGGGATTATTGAGATCCGGAAACAGGTCGGTTCCGAGTTTACCATATGAAATTATACCCAGGAGAATTATACCAAGGATAATCATTAAAATGGTAACCGGGTTATCAACTGCAAATCGGGCAACTTTTTTCATTTATACCGGCTATTTGATAACAGTAACTTTAGCGTCGTCGCTGAGTGTTTCGAAGCCTTCAGTAACAACTCTCATATTAGCAGCCAGCCCTCTTATCACCTCAACTTCATTATTGTTTTCCAGTCCGGTAAAGATGACCCTCTCACTTGCAACACCACGGTCAACCACATATACTGTCAGGCCTCTTTGCCTCGACAGAATAATATCTTTTGGAATAACTATTACAGAGTCTTTTCTTGCTATAACTATATCTGCCTTTACAAACATTCCTGGTCGCATCAGAAGATCCCTGTTGTTTACCAGTATGTTTCCTTTAAATGTCCTGGTATCAGCATTAATAGCAGGAGAGAGCTGCGAAATTTCGCCTTCTATAGTATCATTTGCAATGGTATAGTTAGTGAGCCTGACTTTCTGCCCGACGTTTATTTTCTCCACATACTTCTCGGGAAGATTAATGTCGAGGTACATCTTCTTGTAATCCATTATGCTTACAACGGGAGATCCGGATGGAAGATATGATCCCTGCGTATAGTAGGGAAGATCTGTTATTACTCCGTCAAACTGAGACACTATTTTTGTTTTCTTTATCTGTATCTCTGCATTTTCAAGAGAATATTTAGCATTTACATAGCTGGCTCCGGCGTCTTTAAGTTCTTTTAGTGTAACGCCTCCTTTCTCGTATAAGGACTGCTGCTTATCGAGTTCGCTCTTTGCCAGCTCCAGGTTTAGCTGTTGTACTTCTATCTTAACACTGTTAACAAATTCCTCATCTTCAAGCCGGGCAATAATATCACCTTTCTGTACCTTATCACCCAGTTGCCATGCACGACCGGTGCGTGGATTCTTTTCGAGAAAATAATCGGCACCTATCTCAGATATTAGCTCAACATCAACTATAGGATAAACAGTACCTGTAGTACTTACAAATTCTTCAATTGACTTTAGCAGAATATCCTGAACTGATACAGGTATTTCAATATCCGCATCAAGATTTGATTCCTGGTTTCTGCAGCCGCTAATCAGGAAGATACTGAGGATTAACAATAATAGTATATTTTTCATGACAGTATATTATAAGTGTTTTTTAGTTTTTAATTGAGGTAACAGGGCTTACAGATTCATTAAGCTCAAAATCATATAAAGTTTGAATCTTAAGGTTTAGTAATTCAAGCTTATATGAGATTAATGCATTGGTAAGAGATAGTTTTTTATCTGATAATTGTTGCTGGTACAGATTAAGGTCAAGGCCTGTAAGATCCCCGTTCTCGTATCTTTCGAGATTAAGATCATAGGTGAGCTCCGCATTTTTAACATTTTGCTCGGCTATGGTTATCTGGTTTTTAAGGTTGCTCAGGTTTCTGAATACCTTTCTTATGTTAATGACGATATTATTCTCTTCCTCTTCCAGGGTGAGCTTTTGCGATTCAATACTAATCTCCGATGATTTTATTCTCGATTTTTTCTCTCCCCAATCCCATAAAGGAATAGTGAATGAGACAGCAACAGACTGATTGCTTCTGGGTGAGTCGAAAAGATTTCCAAGGTTTTCATTGTCTCCAAAAAGTCCGACACTAAGGTTAACATCTCCCTTAAACTCATTAAGGGCTTTAGTCTGAATCAATCCGAATTCAGCATTTTCAATATCAATTTCTCTCTGTCTTAATTCCATCCTGTTAGCCAGTCCGTGATCTATTGCCTTGACAATATCAACATCGACTGTATCTACTGATACATTAGTTAAAACAATAATATCCTCATAAAGACTCATACCAATCTGCAGCTTAAAATCATCCTTTGCATTTTCGAGGTCTACAATTGAATTTTCGTAATCAGATCTTGAGGTGGCGAGGTTTAATTCGGCCTGGAAGAGTTCTTCACGTGCCGACAGGCCGGCTTCAACTTTATTCTTTATGATCGTATAGCTATTTTGCATGTTTTCATAGGCTTCTTTTGTAATTTCAAGGCTTTCCTGTTGCTGGTAGACGGTATAAAAGGATTGTGCAACCAGCCTTTCCATCATAAGTCTTTGTATAGCGTAATTAAGCTGGGAGTTTTCAAGAGCCAGCTCAAGCTCTTTAATATTCATCTTTGTTCTGTTATATGTGAAAATAGGCTGGTTTAAGTTCAGGTACAGGTTGTTATTAAAGCCTGTTGACTGGGCATTATTATACTCACTGCTTACATCCTGCCACGACAGCCTGTTTGTTAGCGAAACACTGGCATCGGTTGCAACAATTGGCTGAGCAATAGTAAATGAACCCGAGCTTCTTATTACTTCCTGATCATTCCATGTAGAAAAGAAATCATTAAATTCCCTGTCGTTTGAGTATTCCAGTGGATCAACGGTAAGCGAAAAGTTTGACTTTAGCGCTGCTCTCTGTGCATTCAGGTTTTCCCGGCTTCTTAACAGGTTATACCTTGTACGCTTAATATCCGGACTATTCTCTTCTGCTATTTCCATCGCGCTATCAAGTGTAATACCTGTCTGAGCCTTTAGAACAGCTGGAATCAGAATTAAAATCATTAATATTAAATGTAATTTTCTCATTTCTTTCCTAATTTATCTGTTTTGTTTTATCCATCGAATTGCATCGGCGGCAACAATTCTGCCTTCCGATTTATTACTGAGTACTACCGAAGCTGAGTCGCCTGATATAAGATAGGATCCAAGGTGATTCCACCCTGTGGTGGCATTTTCTGAATCAACTACCACCTCATCAGATTCCATATCATGGTATATAGTAAAATGCAGGTCTTTCTGGTTTGATCCCCTCCGTCCCCTGTTACTTGCCTGCATATTTCCTCCCATATTTCCCGGTCCGCCCGGTCCTCTTCTCTGGCCCTGAACATACGCGTAAATATCGTAGTACCCGGTTTCTTTAATAGGAGTAGTCCATGTAGCTGTTCTTTCACCGGCACCGCTCCTGGTATAGTGAGCTGACTTAATAAACATACCATAATAATTACTCTGAACAGTTTTTTGCCAGTATTCGGGGGCCCACCAGGGTGCTATCTCGCTATAGTCTATCCTGTCTTCAGAACTTATTCCAAGCCACTTCTTTAATCTACCGGAAGATGTCGGTTCGATAAATGAAAACCCGGGATCTTCGTTATCCACAATTATTTCATTTTTTTCGGTAAATGGAGGCATCTTTGATAGGATAACTTCATCTTCATTTATTTCTGCCCGGTTATTCTCTAAGACTTCTTCGATGGGCATCATTATCTCGCCAGGATTATTCATTGAGAAAAGAGTGTTAAAAGACACAGCTCTTGGCTGGGCGTCAAGGATAAGGCTTATTTTTTTTGACTGACCACCCTGTAGCATCACAATTTTATCGATCTCAGCTGGCTGCAGGTTCCTGCCGGGTCCTCCCATTTCTCCCGGCCGACCGCCTCCCATTCCTCCGGCACCTCTTCCGGCTCCCATTGTCCGGAAGCTAACAGTAAAGATTCCTTCGATAGCCTCAGGATTGGAAGCTTCAAAGGATACCAGATATCTTGTGCGGTTATCAACAACTATTTCTGTAGCTGTCAGCCCGGTAAAATAGAAGCCAGGCTGCTCACTGTCATTAAACCATTTTTCTATATTTTCTGATATTGAAAATCCGAAATTCTCTTCAAGGTCTGAATTAAGTTGATCGAGGCTGATATTCTTAAACTTATTTTTTTCAAGATATTTTGAGAACCAATCGTTAAATTCATCCATGCCTGCCTGCGATCGTATTAAGTTAAACAGATAATCTCCTTTAACTGTCAGAACAATCCTGAGCGTGTCGTTTGAGGGATCAAGCAAGAGGATATCCTTAAGGCTTTTTCCTTTAAGAATATTATTTGCCTTATCATTTTCGCTTAAGCCTCCAAGAAACCCTCGTCTCATATTAGCTGTTTCAACCTTTTGAAGATGTGATTCGAACACTGCATTCATAACAGGATACTCGGGCGAATAGAAATTATTCTTAAAGAAGTAATAGCTTGGTCCGAGAAGATACCTGCTTGTTTCCGTGCTGAAACTTCCATTACGAAAATTAAAGTTTTCTCCTCCGGTAATAAAACTGTTTCTTATAAAATTGGTAAAAGCTCTTACCTGTAATTCCTTGTCGGTAATTACCTGGTTGTCGCGCTCCATCCTTTTCTTATTTCTTTTAATGGTACGATAGAAATCACCATCTTCCATTATTGCGAGTCTCTCAGGCAGCAAAATCATTGATGGCTGAACCTCGGCAAGGCTCCGGGTATTTTTTTTGTCGATCGATCTGTATTGCACAGGTACCTCAACAAGATTAAGACTTTTGAATGGATAGCTTGTTTTGAAATTTATTTCAAGCTCATTCATTACATCCTTAATAAGGAGGGGAATTGTATCAGCTATCTCATTTAAGTCGTTCTTAAAATAGTCGTTACCTGGTTTGTACCATGCAGTAAAAAGTATTGAATCAATCCTTAGCGAGTCACATTTATAGTCTCCTATAATAAGCGACATGCCGGAGATCGGGTTTTCTGATTTAAAATAAGAGTAAGCCCCGTCTCTGGTATATTTACCCTGCGATATTGCAGTAAGTTTTTCTGATGTTTCTACCTTCAGGTTGTATTTGGTAAAGTCTACCTTGATACGAGCCGGGTTTGACGGGAAATAATTAAGTGTAGCTACCGGGTACCAGTTTGCATCGGGCGTCAGCAGGGCATAGTCCTTATAAAGCAATACCTGGCGCTGGTTGACAGGAACAGGTCCTATTCTTAATTCATTATCCTTAATATTACCCTCGTACCAGGGGTAACAGTATTCTTCATTCAGTGTCCCTGAATAATAGAAATCAAGTAAGATTGAATCACCCTGCAGAATGTCTTTGCCCGCTTTAATATCAATAATATGTCCTTCTCTTTTATAAGAAATGTCTTCACCATCAAGCAGTACCTTACTTAGTTTAAGTTCGGGATTCAGTGAAAATACAAACTCATCAATATCTGTATCAAGATTATTTTTACAGGCCATGGAGGCAATTCCTTCGAGGGTTTTGCCCTTATGATTAATTGTAAGATCAGCCCTGTATACAGAAAGAAAACGGGCTTCCTCAAATTTGCGATTTATTTCAAGTGTCTGGGCCCTCATATCAAGACCTTCATAATAATCCTTCAGGAGCGAATTTGCCGCCCATGAAGAGCCTGCAAGTAATGCTGCCAGCATCAGAGAGCTAACAATTCTGTGCGATCTCGACTGGGGTAATCTTTTAAAAGTAAGTACTGTAAAGAAGATAAATCCCAGGCCTAACATTGTGTATAAGCCCCTGTGCAACAGTAACTGACCTATATCATCAAAACCTATAATCTCTGACTTAAAGACCGGCATGCCGAACAGCATATAGTCAAATATAGATCCAGCCCTGAAATACAAATAAAACATATCCAGAGCGGCATAGCCCAGTAATAACAGGAAGGTTATAGCCTGGTTTTTGATAATTGACATTAGCAGGTAGGCAAGCCCCAGACTAAATATAATTGTAGGTACTGATATTATTAAAAGGAAGTAAAAGTATGATCCGATATCAACGAAGGTATTTTTGGCTATCAGGTTTATCAGGAGGGCTTCTGCTAACACAATAATATTTACCCACAGAAAGAGTCTGATTATGCCCCATGATTTTCCTGCTATATATTCCAGGTTAGAAATCGACCTGGTATATAGTACTTCGTTCGTATCGAGCTTCTTATCCTTCTTGAGAAAATCAGAAGCAAGGAATACAATAACAAGAGCCTGTCCTATATTCAGAAGATAGAGGTTTAAATAGGGTATGGATGAGGGGATGCCCAGGAAGGCCCAATCTTCATCGCCAATGGGTGAGAAAATGGCGATGTTCATTATTGTTAAATTAAACAGGGCTCCCAGTACAAATAATCTGAATAACCAGCTGCGCCTTAAAATTTTTGCTTCATATTTTGCAACAGTTAATATGTTATGGAGAGAAATCATATCAGTATTCAGTTATGCAATTATTGGTATTCCGTTTGTTCTGAGTTCCATAAAATATACATAGGCATGCTCCAGGCTGGGGTCTATTATCCTGCCTGAGTATCCTGTAATTTCATCTGCAACAATCTGTACATCCCAGCCTTTTTCGCTGGGGATGGTCGATATTACATGGAAGTTGTCTTTAACATGATCGTATTCCTCTTGTGTCAGACTAAGATTATATACATGTCCTTTTGCTTCTTCAACCAGCCTTGCAGGCGATCCATTAAATACCATTGATCCTTTATTCAATAGTGCCATATCCTGACAGGTAGAAGAGATGTCGCCAACTATATGGGTAGAAAGGATTATAATTACTTCCTTCTGGCTGAGGTCGGAGAGAATATTTCTGAACCTGATCCTTTCATCCGGATCGAGTCCTGTTGTGGGTTCATCAACAACAATAATTTTAGGATCACCAATAAGTGCCTGGGCTATACCCAGCCTTCTTTTCATTCCACCAGAAAGTTTATTCGCTTTCCTGTCGCGTGCCTCCAATAAGCCTACCTTCTCAAGGAGTTCATCGACAGTATCCAATCTTTTTCTCTTATTTTTGAGACCGGCAAGCGATCCGGCATAATCAAGAAACTCCCAGGTTTTAAGACGGGTAAAGAACCTGAAATCCTGGGGCAGGTAACCAAGGTAGGATCTTAATTTTTTTCTTTGCTTCTGAATATCTTTCCCATCAATCAGAACCACACCTGAAGATGGTTTTATCAATGCAACCAGGACCTTCATCAGGCTCGATTTACCTGCGCCATTTGGACCAAGCAGTCCAAACATTCCGGGATTAATTTCAAGATTAAGATCCTTTACAGCATGGTTCCCATTCTTATAGACCATATTCAGGTCCCTGATTTCTATTTTCATCTGTTGAGGCTTATATTCTCTCTTTATTATAGACTAATAACAGACGAGAATTATTTCATAATGTCCAATTTAAAATATATTTATTTCAAATTTTTGTAAAAATTTGCCTGATATAAGATCAAATTGATAACAATTTGAGCAATGCGAAAGATATTCCTACTTTTGTAGGACAAAGTTAGTGACTTGAAAGGCTCAAAAAATATATCTAAGATAATTAATGATCCCGTGCACGGTTTTATTTCAATACCTGAGGGTTTTATTTACGAGCTGTTAAAGCATCCGTATTTTCAGAGATTAAGATATATTAAGCAACTGGGACTGTCGGAATATGTCTACCCTGGAGCAACACATAGCCGTTTTCAGCATAGCCTTGGAGCCCTTCATCTTATGACCCTTGCACTGGAGACATTGAGAAACAAGGGTGTTGAGATATCGGATAAAGAAGAAGAAGCCTCCCTGGCTGCTATTTTGCTTCACGATATCGGTCATGGACCTTTCTCACATGCTCTTGAGTTTTTCCTTATTGAAGGAGCCAATCATGAAACTCTTTCGCTTGCTGTAATGGACAGGCTAAACAGGGAATTTAATGGCAGACTTGACCTTGCAATAAGTATGTTTACCGGGAAATACGAGAGAGCCTTCTTTCATGACCTGATATCGAGCCAGATCGACATGGACAGGTTGGATTACCTGGTTCGTGATACTTATTTTTCAGGAGTGGTTGAAGGATCAGTGGGCTCGGGTCGGATTATTAAAATGATTAATGTAAAAGATGGCAGGCTGGTAGTTGAGGAAAAAGGAATTTATTCTATAGAGAAGTTTCTTATAGCCCGGCGCCTGATGTACTGGCAGGTATATATGCATAAGACTGTAGTGTCTGCCGAAAGGCTTCTGATTAATATTATTTTAAGGGCAAAGGAGCTTATTAAGCAAGGTGAGTTAGTAGAATCTACTCCAACGCTTAACTTCTTTCTTGAGAATCAGTATACTGAAAAATCCATACAGCTTGATGATAGCAGATCAGACCTTATCATAAGTAAATATCTGATGGTCGACGATAATGAGCTGCTTGCATCTGTCAGGATGTGGAAAAACAGTAGTGACAGGATATTATCTGATCTGACGGGAAGGTTGCTTTCAAGAGATTTGCTTGCAATAGAATTGCAGAATTTTCCGTTTGATAGTGAAAATGTTTTAACTATCGCCGCACAGGCAGGTAAGCTGATGAATATTAAGGAAAATGAAAGTAAATATTATGTCTTTTCAGGAGAGGTTTCAAACAGGACCTATGCTCCGACCGCACCCAGCGTGAAAATACTTACCAAGACGGGCCGGCTGAAAGAGATTACAGAGGTGTCGGATATGTTAAACCATGAGGCACTTTCTCAAAAGATTACTAAATATTTCTTATGTTATCCCAAACAGTTAAGGAGAAAAAACATTAAAAAATGAAATTTACAGCACAATTAATTGCAGGATATTTAAAAGGCGAAATAGTAGGCGATCCGAATGCGGAAGTTACAAGTGTCGCAAAAATAGAAGAAGGCCATAAAGGAGCAATTTCTTTTCTGGCCAATATGAACTATGAGCAATATATTTACAGTACTCAGTCTTCTATAGTACTTGTAAATAATGATTTTGTGCCCTCGTCCGCTGTGAGTGCAACCATGATTAAGGTGGCAAATGCATATGAAGCGTTTGCATCACTGCTAACATTGTACGAAGAGTCTAAGCCTAAGAAATCAGGTATACATAAAGCAGCTGTAATTGAGGAAACAGCTCAGCTTGGTGATAATATGTATATAGGGGCAATGGCATATATCGGCGAAAATGTTGTTCTGGGGAATGATGTTCATATTTATCCACATGCCTATATTGGCGATAATACAAGTGTGGGTGATGGGTCAATAATCTATTCAGGTGTAAAGGTTTACCACGAGTGTAAGCTTGGAAAGAGATGTATTATTCATGCAGGGGCAGTGATTGGAAGTGATGGATTTGGCTTTGCGCCAAGCAGTGCAAATGATTATAAAAAGATACCCCAGGTTGGTAATGTTATTCTGGAAGATGATGTTGAGATAGGGGCTAATACAGTTATCGACAGGGCTACCATGGGTTCTACTGTAATAAGAAAGGGTGTTAAGCTCGACAACCTGGTGCAGGTTGGGCATAATGTTGAGATTGGAGAACATACTGTTATGGCAGGTCAGAGCGGAGTGGCAGGATCTACTAAAATAGGTAAAAATTGCATGTTCGGAGGCCAGGTTGGAATAACGGGTCATGTTAAGATAGCTGATGGTACAAAGGCTGCTGCGCAGACAGGAATAAGCGGACCTGTTAAAGATCCCGATACGGTAGTATATGGATCGCCCGCTTTTGATTTTAAGAGTTTTCAGAAATCTTATATCATATTCAGGAAGCTTCCTGATCTAAAAGAAAAAGTTGATATTCTGGCTAAAGAGATTAAACTTTTAAAAGACAGATAAATCCTTGCGTTCCAATGTAAAGCATTTGACTTAAACCAGGTTAGAGCTTCATTTAGTGGCTTGTTCGATTTTTTTTTCTTTCTTTGCATCCAGAATTTAATTGAAAACTCCTGAACAAATGAGTATTAAGCAGAGGACATTAAAGAATGATATAAAGCTAACCGGCAAAGGCCTTCATACAGGTGTGGATGTAAATATTACTTTCAAACCGGCACCAGTCGGACATGGTTTTAAATTCTGCAGGGTTGATATGCCCGGCAAACCGGTAATAAATGCTTTTGCAGAAAATGTTGTTGATACCTCCAGAGGTACCACCCTGCAGGAAAATGGAGCAACTGTTGCTACAATTGAACACGTACTGGCTTCGTTCTACGGAATGAACCTGGATAATATCCTTGTCGAGATAGACGGACCGGAAGCTCCTATTATGGGTGGTTCTTCAGCAATCTTTGTGGAAGAAATCAATAAGGTTGGTATAATTGAGCAGAATGCCGACCGTGATTATTATGTGATTAAAGAAAAGATCACTTACTCTGACGAAGAAAACGGAGTGGACCTGATTATCTACCCTGACGATCATCTCAGTATTAACGTACTGATCGACTATAACTCAAAGATACTGGGTAACCAGTATGCTATGCTGAATAATAAAAAGGATTTCGAGAAGGAGATCAGCTCAAGCCGCACCTTCGTATTTTTTCACGAACTGGAACCACTTTTTAAAGCAGGTTTAATAAAGGGCGGTGATCTTGATAATGCAATAGTAATACTTGAGAAGGAAGTTCCGCAGGCTGAGCTCGACAGGATTGCAAAATTGTTTAATAAGCCACATATTAATGCCCATAAGGAGGGAATACTAAATAATACTGCTCTAAGGTTTTCCAATGAGCCGGCGCGTCATAAATTACTGGATCTTCTTGGTGATATGGCCCTTGTTGGTCAGCATATTAAGGGGAAGATTGTTGCTACCAGACCTGGTCACCTGGCAAATACAAACCTGGCCAAACTGGTAAGGCAGGAGATTAAGAAAGGACAACTTAAGAACGATGTCCCCGTTTATGATCCTAATGTCGAACCTGTATATTCGACTACTGAGGTAAGAAAGATCCTTCCACACAGGTATCCCTTTCTCCTGGTAGACAAGATAATTTATAAAGATGACACATCGGTAGTCGGTATAAAAAACACAACGGTTAATGAAGGCTTTTTCCAGGGTCACTTCCCCGAAGAACCTGTTATGCCAGGTGTTTTACAGGTTGAAGCAATGGCACAGGTGGGAGGCATACTTGTTCTGAGTACGGTTGATGAACCAGAAAGATGGTCGACATATTTTCTAAAGATTGATAAGGTAAAGTTTAAGCGAAAAGTTGTACCGGGTGATACACTTATCATAAAACTTGAAATGACCGACGAGGTGCGTCGTGGTATCGTTTCAATGTATGGAAGGGTATACGTAGGCTCTAAACTGGCAGCCGAAGGTGAACTTGTTGCACAAATAATAAAAAATAAATAATATGATCTCAGATCAGGCTTATATTCATCCTGAAGCAAAACTGGGTGATAATGTTACGGTTGAGGCCTTTGCCTATATATCGGGAGATGTGGTAATTGGCGAAGGATCATGGATAGGTCCTAATTCGGTTATTATGGATGGTGCCCGTCTTGGAAAGAACTGCAAAACCTTTCCGGGAGCAGTAATCTCTGCTATTCCGCAGGACCTGAAGTTCGATGGAGAAGAAACAACAACAGAAGTTGGTGATAATACCACCATGCGTGAGGGCGTTACAATAAATCGTGGTACCCGTGCACTGGGTAAGACCATTGTAGGGAAAAACTGCCTGCTGATGGCAAACTCTCATGTTGCCCACGATTGTATAGTTGGCGATAATTGTATACTGGTAAATAATGTCGGTCTGGCAGGAGAAGTAATCCTGGGCGATTGGGTTATTATAGGAGGTGGTTCTGCCGTGCACCAGTTTACACATATAGGTTCTCATGCCATGCTTGGCGGCGGAACCATGCTCAGGAAAGATGTACCTCCCTATGTTATGGTTAATCATAACCCTGTTGGATATATGGGGATTAACAGTGTGGGGCTGCAGAGACGAGGATTCTCGAAAGAGCAGATAGATGAGATACACAATATGTACAGGGTGATTTATCAGTCGGGAAGAAATACTACCCAGGCTATCGAACATATCAGAAGCGAATTTAAGTCTTCTCCGGAGAGAGAACTTGTTCTGGATTTTATTTCAGGTTCCAAACGTGGAATAATTAAGGCAGCAACCAGATAGGGGAGGCAAACGACCAACGGCGTACGACAAAGGGCTTGAAAAAACTCCATGCTCCATGCTCCATGCGTAATTTGCTCCGCAAATTACTCCTCCCATCCCTGTGCCTTAAGTTCTGCAAGGCTGTTGTCCTGAAGAGCCAGGGTGAAAGCTTCATTTTCTGGTGTAAGGTGTCCGACAATGCTTAAGGATTCGAGCTTTTCAATCTTCTCAAAATCCGTAACGGGAAATGTTAACATAAATTCAAAATCGTCGCCTCCGCTAAGGGCTGCAATAAGTGGTTCCATACCAAATTCATTGCCCGCATCAGTTGTTTCCTGTACATAAGGAATCTTATCATGGTATAATCTGCAACCCAGCTGGTGTCTTTTAGACAAACCAATCAGATCAGAGGCCAGACCCTCTTTTAGTACCCGTACCGAGGAAGGTTTTAAACCTGCTTCAGTAATCTTAGCTAAAATATTAAGGTCTATCTCAGGTTTTAGTTGTCTGCCGATAACATATTCTTTTCCTTCAAGCTGAGGTTGTGATCCTCCGGTTTCCTCAAATACCTTTCGTTCTCGTTCTAAGAGTTGTAATCCCATAAAGGCAGCCCCCAGGTCGCCGCTAACGCAAACCAGATCTGTCTCCGAGGGCTCGGCCTTGGATGATAATACCGGATCTTTGGTTCCAGACGATGTGACTGCCACCGTCAGTCCGGTCAGTGAGCTGTCAATATTTAATCCCGATATCTTAAGGTCGTAATTCTGACAGGCAATATCCATTCCTTCAACTATTGTTTCAATATCTTCCACCTTATACCTGCTGCTGACACCAAGGTTAATATCAATTGTCTCCGGCCTGCCCTCCTTGTTGTAGATACCTGCTATAGAGCTGATTACTGCCTTGTAGCCAAGGTGTTTTAATGGAAAATATGTCATACTGAAGTGAATCCCTTCAAGCAGTACGGAGGTGCTTACCAGTATTTTTTCACTACTGTCATCATCCATAAAAGTCTTTGAGAACTTTTCCTTAATCTTTTCTATCAGGATATATTTCCCAAAACCCTGTTCTTCATTCTTCTCTTTGTCGTCCATTCTATAATATTTGCTGCAAAGATAGTTAAAGACAGGCGAAGGGCAAAGAGCGAAGGGCACAGAGCAAAGAGGGAAGAGCAAGGGAATTTGAGATT